>CAMOGR010000071.1 GCA_946614205.1 uncultured Bacteroidales bacterium
ACCCGTTTCCCAGTTGACGCTGTTCCACTGATAGCGGAGCTGGGCGGCGTCGAAGGCCTCGCCGAAGGCATAACGGCTGTAGTGTCGGCCCAGGCCCTCAGGGTTGTTCTTCCAGAGCACGTACTCGTCGAGGCCAAGGTCGCTTCCGGGACCGTAAGTGGTCTGGAAATCAGGCCAGTAGCCGGGCATGTCGTAGGTGAAGCGGGAGCTCACGGTGACTCCGATGCCGTTAGACTTGCTGCCCGACTTGGTGGTTATGATGATGGCGCCGTTGCCTGCACGTGAGCCGTAGAGGGCCGTTGCGGCAGCTCCCTTGAGCACGGTGACGGACTCGATATCGTCGGGATTGAGGTCGGAACCGTTGTCACCGAAGTCGATGGGGTTGTCCTGGTTGGTGTAGCCGGATCCGGAGGCGTTGGTAATCATGCCCGATTCGATGGGAACGCCGTCGACCACGAAGAGCGCGGAACCGGTGCCGGAGAGCGAAGGGTCGCCTCGCACAATCACGCGGGTGGAGGACATGGGGCCGGCGGCCTTGTTGAACTGCACGCCCGGGACCTTGCCCTCCAGGCCGCCCAGCCAGTTGCTTGACTGGGACTGGTTGATTTCGTCTCCGCCTACCTCGACCACTGCGTAGCCGAGCGAGCGGCGCTCGCGCGTCATGCCGAGGGCTGTGACCACGGACTCGCCGAGCATCTCGCCGGAGGGCTCCATGACCAGCTCGTAGTTCACGGCTTTGGTCACGTTGATGCGGCGGTCGGCGAAACCGAGGAACTGGACGAGAATAACGTCACCCTCGGAAGCTTTGATGGCAAAGTTGCCGTCGGCGTCAGTGGTGGTGAAAACCTGCTTTCCTTCCACGCTGACTGTAGCGCCGACGAGAGGTACCGGCTTTTCAGTGTCGTAGACGGTACCCTTGACGCCTCCTTGCGCGAAAGCCTGGAAGGCTGCCGCAAAGAGGAGGACGGCAAGAAAGAGGAGTCGTTTGCTATTTTTCATAAGTCTTTGTATCGAATGCCTTTGGACGGGACATTGTTTCCTGGTATATGTTGCCGAAGCGGTCGGTCACCCGTATGGTGAGGGTGGAATTCTCCGTGGTCGCCCGGGCGCAGAAAAGGTGCGAGTTATTGGTGGTGGCGAAACTGGCTTCGGCGCTCTTGTTGAGCCTCTTGGCAGTGTATGATATGAGGTGGAGCGGGTCCTTCTCCTTGACCCGGGAGACCTCTAAGCTCTTGCCGCTCTCGAGCACCTCGACCTTCCATGAAGGATCCCAGTTCCAGACGTTAACGTAGACCTCGTTGTCGCTGCTGGCAGTAGCCCACCTTCCGGGCTTGAATTCAGCCTTGGATGCCGAATTGCCGGCGGGGACGTACTTGTCGGCGGTGAGGTGGATGCTGTTGCGGTCGTAGGTGCGGAACTGATAGTCGAGCGGGCTGCCGGTGGCCTTGTACTGCCAGGTCATGTTCACGCCGCTGGTCTTGACTACCGTGTAGCCGCCCGGAGAGCCGTCCTGGCCGATGTGGATGCCTGGCGTCTCGCTGGCGCTCCACCACCAGGTGCCGCACACCGAACCTGCGTTGTGCTCGAAGAAGCCTTCCGACTCCTGGCGGTCGACGTTGTAGATGGTGTGCGTATGCGCCGTGAAGAGGTGCGTGCGGGGATAATCGGCAAGCACCGACCTGAGCGCGGCGGCATTGGCGCTGGAGAGCCTCCAGGTGCCGCTGTCGTTGCACAGGGGAATGTGCATCATGACCACCAGCGGGGTGCCGTGCGCCACGTGCTGCAGGTCCTTGCGGAGCCATTCCAGCTGCTCGTTGACCACGTTGCCCTTGTAGTCGCGCACGTAGCAGGGATTGCCTTGGGAGTCGGTGGTGGCCTTGGAGTTGGTACACTCCACGTCGTCGAGCACCACGTAGTGGAAAGCGCCTATGTTGAAGGAGTAGTAGGTGGGGGCGATGACCTTCTTGTATTCCGCGACGGTGTCGAAGTCGCCGGCGTAGTACATGCTGTGGTCGTGGTTGCCTATCGTGTGGTAAATCTGCAGGTTCTTGATGGCGTTTGCGTCCTGCAGGTAGTCGGTGTAGCTGTAGTTGTTGACAATCCAGTAGAGGTCCCAGGTCATGTCGCCGAGGGTGATGCCGTAAACCGGGCCCGATGCCGAGGCCACGAAGGCGTTGATGTCGGTGACGAAGTCGCTGAACTGCCTGCGGTCGTTGTTGCGGCGGGCAAGGTGGATGTCGCCTATCATGAGAACGGTCGCGTTGTCCTGGCCCTGTACGGGGACCAGGTTGAAGTCGGCGCGCTCCTTGATGGCGGCGCCTGCCGAAAGGGTCTTGTGGAAACGGGGCAGGATGCCATCGGATTCTGTCTCGTAACCGGAAGGTACTGAGATGAATACGTATCCGTGACGCTTGTCGGACCGGAGCCGGTAGATACCTTCGGAATCGGTCACTGCGACCTCGTAACCGTCGGAGACGACTACGCCGGGAACGCCTTTGCCCTGGGACGAGACCAGGCCGTATACGGTGGCGTCGCCAGGGTCGATATCGTCTCCCCCGGCAACGTTGAACCGGGTCTTGCCGACGCGTTTGGACTGCGTACCGCGCACGATGGACAGCGAATAGTCGCCCGTGTAGAACCCATCAGGTACGGTGAAGGAGAAACTCGTGGCGTCCGCATGGGAAACCGGAGCCCGGAAGGTGTCGACTCCGGCGAGTTCCACGACGTCGGTCTGCTCCGGTCCGTGGCCGCCTACGACCTTGAGCACGACATCCTCCCCTAAGGCACAATCCACCGTGCCGGGGAGAACGATGCCTGAAACGTTGAATTCCGTGGTCGTTCCGCTGTCGTCGGGCTTTGTCTTATCGCAGGAGACGAGTAACGCCGGGGCCAATAGAACAAGAATCAACGTGCTATGAATAAAGTAGTTGACCAATTTGGCGCGAATACCGCCGAACTTGCCGGTCCCGGGAATGCCGTCCTGTGGGGTGCAGTCGTATCGGGCGTTTTTCATCTGTTTTAGCGCATTATTCTGCCAAAATTAAGAAGAATTTGCGTTAAAACAATGGATTTTTTGTATTTCGACCTATTTCAAATTGCCCCGCAAGCACACGGGCCGCGGGGCAAAATGTTTCAGTTATTTACAAGTCAGAGACTACTCGACAGGAGTGATGGGGAGTTTCCTCTTGGTGTGGTCGCTGTAATCCTGGTAATAGTAGCAGGTGGAAGTCCGGTAAACTATAATGCACAAAATGGCCTTTGGCAGCATCCGGTGGCATATACCCCCTCTTTAAACCAGGGGTATAACGCACCAATCGGCCTTCTGTGCCGTACAGTGAATTACCGAAAATAGAGTTTATTATCTGTATTTATGTTATCTTTGCCAAAACGACGGCGGAGACAACCGAACATAAATAAACGATATATGGAATTCAAAAAGGGCAACGGCTGGATATGCTGTTATGACCCCGAAAGGGAACTGTACACGGCGCAGACCGGAGGCGGAGTAAACTGCACCCTGTACGAAATCACCAAAGAAATCTACGATGGCGTGGACGACCCCGGCGTAAAATGGCCGGCGAGCCTTCTTGGCGAAGGGCGCAAGCTGTTCATGTCCGTCAACGACCGCTGCGGCCCTCCCTATACCATCGTATTCGATTCGGATTATAAAGTTTTATGCCCCTGGTCCGACGCCGTCGTTACCGGAAAGACCTGGTCGGACGACATGACGGACGCCGTCGTCGAAGTGCTTGAGTCGGAAAAGGCAAACCGGGAGCAGCGCCGCCGCAAACGCCGCTCACGGGGCGAAGAAGAACTGCATTGACCTGACACCTTAACCCAACAGACGTGAAGCATTTACAAATACTGCTCCCCTTCTCCGCCATCCTCCTGTCGCTGTCCGGATGCGGATACAGAGCCCCGCTGCTCAAATCGTACATCCCCGAGGTGACGGACAGCAGCCGTTTTGCAGGCATCCGGGGCGAGTACATGGAGCTTGCGGCCCTGCTGTCCAAGGACACGGGCATGGACCCTACCGACGGGAATACCCTGGGGCTCCTGCCCGACAGGCTCCAGAAGCGCGAAATGCTGCTCGACGACCTTGACAATGCCTCCGAATCAGTCCACCTGGACCATTACCGTTTCGTGCCCGATACCATCGGCACCGAAGTCATGGACATCCTGAAAGCGAAAGCCTCAACGGGGAAGGAGGTCACAGTAATCCTGGACAGGGGCGCACACAAGCGCGAGTGGATGACAGAGCACGAGCCCATGCCCAAGGCAGGGGTGGAGCTGTATTACTTCTACTTTCCCGTCATGGTGCTCGATTACGTATGGCTGCCCAAGGGGACCAACCGGGACCACAGGAAGATTGTCATCACGGACGGCATCACTGCATACGCCGGCGGGCGCAATATCCAGGACAAGTACTTCTCGCACTGGCACGACTGCGACATCCGCATCACCGGGCCTGCGACAGCACAGCTTACGACAGTATTCAACGAGAATCTACTGCGGGTCAATCCGGCCCGGAAACCGGTGGCGGCCAAACCCGACAGCGTGCTTCGGGCAACGGCCCGGAAGGATTCCATACCTGGTTTCAAACAATTCTACGACAAGACGGTACAGGTCGTTCACGACTCTCCGACAGACAAGCTGCTTCCCATGAGAAACTGCTTCCTGTGGTCTATATGGAACTCCAAGCGCTACTTCTGGTTCTACAATCCGTATACGCCCCCTCCGACCCAGATTCTGGATGCGCTGAAGGATGCCGCCGCGCGAGGCGTGGACGTCCGGTGGATAGCTCCTTCGGTAAGTGACATCGTGCCCGAGAAATGGATGGCCGAATCGCTGTACGGAAGCCTGCTCAAGGCCGGAATCCGCATCTACGAGTGGCAGGGAGACATTCTCCACACAAAGATGTTCCTGACGGACGACTACCTCACCGCAATCGGTTCCTCCAACATGGACAACCTGAGTTTCTTCCTCGACTACGAAGTCGAAACCATCGTGTACGATGAGGAAGTGACGCGCCACACGGCCGACCGATACCTGGAAGACATCGAGCGCCACTGCAAGGAAATAACGCTCGAAGAAGTGCGTCGCTGGTCAATATTCCGCAAGCTGCGCAACTGGTTCACCAAGGCCATAGGCGGCCACCTGGGATGATGTCCGTCATTCACTGATTCGGTAAAGGATACATCACAAAACCAGCTCCTGCGCTTTCCAGTGCTCTAAACCCTCTTATATATATAGAAGAAAAACAACATACCAATCAGAAACCGCTCACTGGCTCGACCCTGAGGAAGGATAGTCTAAGAAAGCCAAAGCCGATACAACAGTCACCTTTTCACTCAAGCTTGGGTATTTGGTGGGGTGTATCTCTGTTCATTTGCAGATGGTGCGCCAAATGTGAGAGTTCAAAGCAAAAACGTCAATACTTGATCTTGAAATAGTCCAACAGCTTTTTGTAATCGTCTTGTGCTGTCAGGCAAGTATCAGTGAGGTAGCCATTAACCTTGCCCCACTCCCGAAGGCCCCGGTAGTAGAAAAGTTTGAGTTCTTCGGTGATGATAAATGGGACGATACCATTTGCAAGACACTCTTTAAACATCACCAGCCTCCCTACACGACCGTTTCCGTCCTGAAACGGATGGATGGCTTCAAACTTATGATGAAAGTCGATGATGTCTTCCAGCGTTTTGTTCTTCTTGGCATTGTAACTGGAGAGCAGAGCCTTCATCCGTGTATGGACTTCTTCCGGTGGGCAGGTGACATTTCCTCCCACCTCGTTTGGAAGCTTTTTGTAATCTCCCACATTGAACCAAGATTTGCGGCTGTCGGATGTCCCACTCTTAAGGATGCGGTGAAACTCTTTGATCAGCGGTTCAGAAAGTCTGTCCGTAGCGAAGTCGATCATAAGGTCTATGCACCTGAAGTGATTAGTGGTTTCAACAATGTCATCCACGTTGATACTATCATCAGAAATGCCGATGGTGTTTGTCTCAAAGATGTATCGGGTTTGCTCGTGGGTGAGTCGGCTACCCTCGATGTGATTGGAATTGTAGGTAAGGTCGATTTGGGTACGATGGTAAATGCCACCGTTGATTTTGCCATCCTTCTCTTCCTTCATCCTCTTCAGAAGCGGACTCTCCTTGACTTTTCCATTCCTCGGAAGAAGAGTATCGGCAGGGATGCTCC
>CAMOGR010000072.1 GCA_946614205.1 uncultured Bacteroidales bacterium
TGCGCCGTTTCCGGGCCCGAAGTCAGCCTTCCCGCCGCCTCCGGGCCCGCCTGCGCCGTTTCTGGGCCCGAAAGCCGTCTCCCCGCCACCTCAGGGCCCATTTGTGCCATTTCCAGGCCCGAATGCAGCCTCCCCGTCGCCTCCGGGCCCGCGAAAGCAGTTTTCGGGCCGGAAAAACACAGTGAAAAACAGAGGGCTTATCTCCAACAGCGTGAGGGCATGCCCGAAAGGCCCACATACGAGGCCCGCATGCGATGCCAGCCAGCGAGTCCAAGGTTTACGTGCCGGCTCCCGACGTGCGGGCTCCCGAATTCACTTATAAGCTAGCTATTTCTTCTTCTCCTTGGCGCGCTTGTCGCGGATTTCCTGCATCTCCTTGACGTCGATCAGGGTCCAGCCCTGCTCCCTTGCGTAATCCACCATCTGGGTCAGGGCCGCCTTGAGGAATACACGGGGGATCTTGACGCACATCTGGCAGGCTTCCTTGGTGAACTTGATTTTGTCGTCGATACGGTTGGCGGCGAACATCACGCTGTCCACTGCCATTTCCTTACCCGCCGGGATGGGCTCCTTGCGGGGGCGGCGGAACTGGGTGTACCAGAAGTTGGTGCTGTCGCGGTAGCCGTAGTCGACGGGCACACGAGGGAACGCACCGGCCTTTACACCGTTGATGATGGCGTCGTGGTACTTCTCCTTCATGAGGATCTTGTCAATTTTCAGGATGAAGTGGCATCCGAACTTTGAAGTGATGCCGTTGAAACTCCTGTAGGGGCCCTCAACTCCTTCCAGCTGGCCGACTTTGGCCTTGTCTTCGAAGGCATTCTCCAGGGAATCGTCCCAGGTACACTCGAAGACCTGGAAGGCTTTCCTGACCACGAGCGGCCTGACGCCTTCGGCCTGGCCTTTCTCGAGCTCGAACTTGCACTTGGCCATCTTCTCCTTGGATGTTTCTCCGGGGAAGCCGAGCGCGACTATGCCCTTGAAGTCCTTGGGGCTGTCTTCAAGGAAGTTGATGGCGCACTTGCCGGTGCGGAGGATATTCTGTGCGGTATTGGACGAGTTGCGGCACTCCAGAAGCATCGCGTAGTAATCTTTTCCGGCAATATAATAAGGGAAACACAGTGAATACGCTCCCATGGTGGTGTTGCCTTCTTCGTCGAGAGTGGAGATGAGCAGCGTCGGCATGGGGTAGAAGGCGCTGGTCTGGTAGAAATTGTCTACGATACGCAGGTTTTTGAAAGAACTCATGCTTATTTGTCTGTTTGGTTAAGAATTTGATTTGCAGCGTTTTTGGTGTCAACTTTCTCTATGATGCGCTCCAGTATGCCGTTCTCGTCGAAGATGAAAGTCCGCCTCAGGGTGCCAAGTACCGTCTTGCCGTACATCTTCTTTTCGCCGATGGCGCCGAACGCTTCATGCATTTCCTTTGACGTGTCCGAGAGCAGCGTGAAAGGCAGGTTATGCTTCTGCCTGAATCCTGAGTGGGATTTGCCTGAGTCTTTGCTAACGCCCACGACGTTGTAGCCTGCAGCAAGGAGCCTGTCGTAATTATCCCTTATTGAACAGGCCTCGGCCGTGCATCCGGAGGTGTTGTCTTTGGGGTAGAAGTAAATGACGGTTTTCTTTCCTTTCCCGATGAAACCGTCTGATACAACGGTATTTCCGTCCTGGTCCAAGACCTTGAAAGACGGCATTTTGTCTCCGATTTGAAGCATATACAAGTGTTATTAATCTTTTACAAAGATACTGCTTTTATCGGAAAGAATCTTTCGTGCGATTGCCAAAATAAAACAAAACAAAAAAACTCTCCGGCATGAGCAATACAGACAAAGTTCTCGCTTTCAAACGCTAATTCGTGGCATCCAAGGGCTGCAGGAAGAGCCGGATCAGTGCCCAAACATGCGCAGGGATGACATTTTGAGTTGTAATTCCCGAAAAAGCTGCCTAAATTTGGACTCCGTAATCAATAGTTTTATGAAACGTTTTATCATGTCGGCCGCGGCTGTCTGCCTGCTGGCTTCCTGCAGCGAGGCGCCTGCCCTTATGGATGCCAAAAAGTTTGAACGCGAGATTGACGGCAAGCCCGTCACTCTCTACACGCTCGAAAGCGGGAACATAACCATGCAGGTCACCAATTTCGGTGCGCGCGTGGTTTCCATATTCACTCCGGACAACAAAGGCAGGCTGACCGATATCGTGGTGGGCCACGACAACCTCGACGACTACATAACCCCTCCCGGCGAACGTTTCCTGGGCGCATGCGTGGGCCCGGTGGCCAACCGCATCGGAGGGGCAAGCTTCAAGATAGGGGAGGAGCAGTACAACACCCCCGTAAACGACAACGGCAAGAACACCCTGCACGGGGGGCCGATAGGCGTAGACAACCTCGTGTGGGACGTTGTGAGCGCGTCAAATAACGCCATAACGCTTCACCTCCTGCATCCCGACGGCCTGGAGGGCTATCCCGGAAACATCGACATGACCATGACGTACACGCTGGACGGCAATGACTTCGTAATCAAGTACGAAGCCACGACGGACAAGATTACCCCGGTCAACTTTACCAACCATCCCTTCTTCTGCCTTCGCGGCGAGGGCGTCGGAAGCGTGGAGGAGTACGAGATGCAGATTAACGCATCACGTTATATCCCCATCGACTCCCTGAGCATCCCCACCGGAGAGATAGCATCCGTTGAAGGCACCCCGTTCGATTTCCGCACCCCGCATCTGATAGGGGAGCGCATAAATGAAGACAATGAGCAGCTGAGCAACGGCCACGGCTACGACCACAACTGGTGCATCGACAAGACCGTCCCCGGAGTAGAACTGGTATGCAAGGTCAAGGACCCCGTGAGCGGACGCACCGTCGAGGTGCTCTCAGACCAGCCCGGCCTGCAGTTCTACAGCGGCAACTTCTTCCTCGGCAAAGAGACCGGCTCCAACGGCAATGTGCTCGGATTCCGCAGTTCCCTTGCCCTCGAGACGCAGAAATATCCCGACTCCGTCAATCACGACAACTTCACCCCGGTGCTCCTTGCCCCCGGCGAAAAGTACACCCACACCTGCATCTACCGCTTCAGCGCGGAATAGGTGCTTACTCTATAACCAGCCCGTCGTACGCCGGATGGACGTGGGGCGGGAGTTGCTTCTCGAACTCGGCATGAGGGGGGAGAAGATGCGACAGGTGGGTGATATATGATTCCTGTGCCCCTACGCGCTCGAAGAATTCCAGGCACTCGTCGAGCGAGAAATGGGAATGATGGGGACCGGGCTTGACGCAGTTCAGCGTCACTGCACGCAGCCCGTGGAGCTTTTCGAATTCGGGCTCCTCGATAAGGTTCATGTCGGTAAGGTAGGCCACGTCGCCGAAACGGAATCCCAGCACGGACAGCTTCTTGACCTTGTGATGCCAGCCCTGTATGGGTATCACTTCCACGCTTGTGCCCTCCAGGCCGGAGCTGCCGAGATGCCTGTAGCCGAAGCCTTTTTCCCATTGCAGCACCTCTTCTCCGGCATTGGAATAAACCTTGAAGGGGGCCGTGCCGTCGATGGTGTGCATGTGCCATTCGGGAGCTCCCGGATATTTGGGGTCGGCAAATGCATAGGCATACATGTGCCGCAGGGAATCTTCTACGTAGCGTTCGCAGTAAATGTTGACGGGATGGCTCTCGCACAGGTTGAGGGCGCGCGTGTCGTCGAGACCTCCTGTATGGTCCATGTGGTTGTGGGTGAGGAGGATGGCGTCGAGATGGTCGATGCCTGCGGCAAGAGCCTGCTGACGGAAGTCGGGACCGCAGTCCACCAGAATTGTAAGGGGACCGTACTCCACGAGCGCAGAGGCCCGGAGCCTTTTGTCCCGAGGGTCCGCCGACCGGCAGACCGGACACTTGCATCCCACCATGGGAACCCCGGACGATGTGCCGGAGCCAAGAATAGTAAGTTTTGTTTTCATATAGTCACGTCGGTTATCTGTCCGCTGAGCGAAGGGTCCCACGGCCTTCGCATACGGATGTAGTTTCCTGTATATCCTTCAATGAATCCGCTGTGTTCGGAGGACTCCCAAAGGACTCTCTCGCGTATGCCTCGGTTGGCACTGACAAAGTCATCGTGCAGCCCGGAACACAGCTCTTCGAGAACTGCGACACGTTCTTTCTTGACAGCTTCGCTTACCTGTCCCGGCATGTCGGCGGCCGGAGTCCCGGGCCTCCGCGAATAGGGGAAGACATGGATGAAAGCGGGCCGTACGCATTCGCGCAGGAAGGCTGCGGTCCTGTCGAACTGTGAGGGCGTCTCCCCGGGAAGGCCCACCATGACGTCTATTCCGAAGAAGACCAGCGGCTTGCCAGGCCCCTCAAGGGCTTTCCGTATGTATTCTATGCGCCTTGCGAAGAAGTCGGTGGTGTACTTGCGTCCCATGGCGGCGAGCTGTTCGTCGGTGCCGGTCTGGAGCGGAATGTGGAAATGAGGCTGGAACTTGGTCCCGCCTGCAATCCAGTCCACTATTTCGTCGGTAAGCAGGTTGGGTTCGATGCTCGAAATGCGGAATCGCTCTATGCCGTCCACTCCGTTCAGGGCCTTGAGCAGATCCAGGAAAGACTCTCCGGTACTGCGTCCGAAGTCCCCGGTGTTGACTCCGGTAAGCACGATTTCCTTGACGCCCAGGGCGGCCACGTCCCTTGCGTTTTCCACGCATTCGGCTATGGGGACGTTTCTGCTGCGCCCTCTGGCGTAGGGGACCGTGCAGTATGCGCAGAAATTGTCGCATCCGTCCTGCACTTTCAGGAACGAACGAGTCCTCTCGCCGCTGCTGAATGCTGCAAAGACGGAGCCCTCTTTCCTTTTGAGGTCCCCGGTATACTGCTCTCCGATAAGCTCCAGCGTCTGCGGCACCACGAGCGACTTTTCGTCGCAGCCGAACACGCGCACCACGCCGGGGATGCCCTTGTAGTCCATCCCGCGCAGCTGTGCGCTGCAACCGGTTACGACAACGCTTGCGGAAGGGTTGACTCTCAGCACCTTGCGCACCAGGTTCCGGGACTTGGCGTCGGAGGTCGCCGTAACCGAGCAGGTGTTCACGAGATACACGTCCGCCCCGGCGTTCCATGGCACGACCCGCAGACCGGCCTGCACGAACCCGCGCTCGTAGGTGCTCGTCTCGGCGTAGTTGAGCTTGCAGCCGAGAGTAAGGAAAGCTATCGTCTTACCGTCACTTTTGCCCATTCGCATTCTCCTCCTACAGGCGGATTCTTCTTGCCCACGCATACGCTGAGATTGGAAATGCCGGGGAAACCGCCGGCGAGTGCGTCGGCAATGCGCCCGGCTACGCTCTCCAGGAGCTGCGAAGGCACTGCCATCTGCTCCGCGACGACGGAATAAACCCTGCTGTAGTCGACCGTGTCCTCAATGGCGTCGGAGCGCTCTGCGGACGTGGTGTCGATGTCGAAACCCACGTCCACGCTGAACTCGCCGCCGAACACGCGCTCGCTTTCCAGGCACCCGTGCCGGGCCCTGAAGTGCATTCCGGTCAATTCAATCCTGCCTGTCATTCTATAGTTATTATTTCCATTTCTTTCTTGCGTCCGGCGTTCTCCAGCGCCTCCTGCGCCTTGGCGGCGCGCGAGAGGAACAGGCTCCGCAGGAACTCAAGAGTCTTGTTGTACTCTTTCTGGTAAGAGAAGCCGAGACCGTTGCGCTGCGAATAGTCAAGGCTGCTCGTGTATTCGTCGGCAGAGTGGCTGAAGAGCTTGAAGCGCAGTTCGCCGCTCTTGTCGAGTTTGAGCTCTATGTCGAGGTCGCCCACGATGTCGCCGGCGGCGCTCTTGGACGTACTGTAGCGGCGGTTGCCGACCGAGCCGCCGACTATCAGGCGGTTGTTGAACAGCTGCGTTGACACGGCGACGTCGAATATGTCCGTACCGACGTCGTCCTGCTGGTATCCGAAGCCGAAGTCGAGCGGGATGTCGAGCTTCTGCAGGATGTTGTTCAGCTGTCCGGCTACGATTTCTCCGACATTCGAGTATATCATGTTGCTGCCGTTGACGATGCCGGAATTCTCTTCGGGGATGAAAGTGCCGAGGAGCAGCAGGGCGACGAACTGTTTCTGGACCTTGTCGGTGGTGCTCAGGGCCGCGTCGACCGTCATCTTGGTGGACGGGTCGAGGTCGGGTACGTTGATGGCGAACGAGACCTCCGGGCTGCGTAACCTGCCGCCTATGTTCAGTCCGCACTCGACGATGCGCCGGCTGGAGGCGGAGGTGGTATCGGCCACGATGGCGCTCAGGGACGTCTTGACGTTGTGGACGGCGTGGATGTCGAGCGTGCTTTCCATCACGTCGCCGTTGAGCTTGATGGAACTGCCCTCGCGGATGTCGAATTCCTTGCTCACGATGCCGGGGAGGTTGAAGAGGTACTTTCCCTTGTCGATGTTGTAGTCTCCCTTGAGCTGAAGCTTGGAACGGGCTGTGTTGAGGTCGAGTACGACATCGCCGACGCCTCCGGCGGTGAGCACGTGGCCGGATTCCTTGTCAATCTCGACGTTGGCCACCACATCCGGGGAAACCCTCGCCCTGGCGTGTATCGTGACGCCCTTGTCGGATCTGGGAGCCTCGACGGCCACGGCAGCGGCGCTTTCGCTGTGCGTCACTTCCCGGGTCTTGAAAGTCAGCAGGTTGCTGCCCGATGCGGCAGAAGACGAAGATACGGGGACATTGACGGTGCCCGGGCCTGCACTTGACACGTCGGCGTCGATGCCGAGCGCGCTGAACGGGCCGCGGACCCTTCCGTTTCCGGTGACGGCGAGGTCGCCGTAGATGAATATGGGACTGTTGGAATTGGGCACGTCGATAGCCTTGAGCCTGTGCATCTCGAGTTCTGCGTCTATCCTCGGGGCGCTGAGCTTGCGCATGTCCAGGCTGCCTGTCAGCACACCCATCCCGCCGTATT
>CAMOGR010000073.1 GCA_946614205.1 uncultured Bacteroidales bacterium
GTGCGTGAGACCCAGCGGGTAATGTACGCCCTGGACATGCGTCCCGAAGCCTTCAAGGCCTCCGTGGACGATTCGGTGAACCTGTCCCGCATCGGAATCGCCGACTGCGGCGCCTTCCCGTCCCTGCGGCGCGTGGCGTCCACATGGGACATCGCCAACATGAGGATAGTGGATTCCGCGATTCCGGAAGGGCCAAAATACATAACGTTCGCAGGCATGCTGCGCTACAACACCTTCCCGATCGCGGATATACTGACGCAACTTCTGAAGATTTCGTGCGAGGAGATGAAGAGCGAGGTCGAAATAGAATTCGCCGCCGACTTCGACAACGAGGGCGGAGCGGAGTTCTCCGTACTGCAGGTGAGGCCCATTTCCGCCGATTCCCGTCTCGCCCAGGTGGACTGGAGCAAGGTGGATACTTCCGGGGCGTTCCTGCTGTCGAAGTGCGCGCTCGGTACCGGCTGGATCGAAGGCGTGCAGGACATAGTGTACCTGAAGGAATCGGGTTGGGATGTGCTGCGAACCGCGGAAATCGCCCGGGAGGTGTCGGAACTCAACGCCGCGATGCGCTCCGCTTCCCGCTCCTACGTGCTGATAGGCTTCGGCCGCTGGGGGACTAGTCAGCCGTCGCTGGGCGTCCCGGTGGCGTGGGGTGACATTTCCGAGGCCAAGGCCATTGTGGAGTGTTCTTTGGAGAACTATCAGATAGATCCCAGCCAGGGAACCCATTTCTTCCAGAATCTCACTTCTTTCAATGTGGGATACGTGAATGTCAACCGTTTCGCCCGTCCGGGCGAGCGTCTTGACTTCGCTTTCCTTGACGCACTGCCGGCCGAGCGGGAAACCCGTTTCCTGCGCCATGTGCATCTTGAAAAGCCGCTTGCTGTATGCGTGGACGGCAAGACCGGCAAAGCTTTCATGCGAGCTTAGCACCGCAAAATAAAGGACCGGCTCATTTGAGTCGGTCCTTTATTTTGTGGTGCTGGCGGGAGTTGAACCAGCGACACATGGATTTTCAGTCCATTGCTCTACCACCTGAGCTACAGCACCATTTCCCTTGCGGGAATGCAAAGGTAGAAATATTTTGAGACTTTGCAAAAAATTCTTGAGTTTTTTGTATTTTTGTAAATGATGGAGGGTTGCTACATACAGGTCATCGTGCCGCTGCGTCTGTTCTGGACGCCCTGGTACCGTTGTCCCGTCCCTGTTGCTCCCGGGCAGAGGGTGACGGTCGCGCTGGCCGGCAGAAAGTACGTCGGCGTGGTGCAGCGGACGGCGCCGGAGCCCGATATCGACCCGTCCAAAGTCCAGCCGGTCATCAGGGTTAATGATGATCTGCCTGAGGTTTCGGAGCAGGAACTCCGCTTCTGGGAATTCCTTTCTTCTTATTATCTGTGTTCGGCAGGGGAGGTGTACAAGGCCGCCTATCCTGCCGGCAAGATTCGCAGCGAACAGACTGCCGCCGACATCCTCTCGCGTCTGGAGCAGCGCCTCGCAATCCGCGAGGAGGCCCTCAAGCGCAAACATCGGGACGACGTGCGGGAGCGTCTGGAGGCGGAGCGCGACTCTCTCAGGGCCCAGATTGCGGCACTTACCCGGGTGCCCCCGGAAATCGGTTCCGCAGAAGGCGCCCGGCAGCCCGGCAAGCCGCTTCTTCTCGTCGGCCGCGGCCGCATCGCAAGATATATGGAAGAGTGCCGCACGGCGGTAGGAAAAGGGCTCAACGTCCTCATCCTGGTTCCCGAAATCAAGTCCTCCGACCGGCTGTCTACCTTGTTCGGGGAGGAGTTCCCCGGCATCACCCACAGTGTCAATTCCCATATTACGGAGACCCGCCGCCGCAGGGTGGCCGACGACGTGCGTCGATTCGGTGGGCAGATTGTCATAGGCACACGCAGTTCGATTTTCCTCCCGTTCAGCCGCCTGGGTCTGGTAATCGTAGAGCAGGAGCAGGACGTATATTACAAGCAGACCGAGCCGGCGCCCCGTTACAATGCGCGCGACGCCGCGGTCGTCCTTGCCCGCATACACGGTGCGCAAGTTGTTCTCGGCACTCCGTCACCGTCGCTGGAGTCGTTTCATAACGCGCTCGCCGGCAAGTACTTGCGTGAAGACCTCCCGGGCCCCTCAAGTGCCATGACGCTCATCGACATTTCTGCCGAGCGCCGCAAGAGAGGCATGACGGGCAGCCTGTCCATACTGCTCGCAAGGGCTGCCGCCACGGTTTCCGGCCCGATTGCCCTGGTGCGGGGATGGGAAAAACCGGACGAGCTTGCCGCCGACGCCGGGAAGGCCTTCCCGGGAAGGCAGGTGGATATACTCTCCCTTTCCGAATCCCGCCAGCGTGACCTGCAGCCTTACGCTCTCGTTGCGGTAGTCCAGGC
This sequence comes from uncultured Bacteroidales bacterium, assembly GCA_946614205.1. Next base: position 2,385 of record CAMOGR010000073.1, read on the forward strand.
GGACGCTCTCATGCAGGCGGACGACTTCCGCTCCGACGAACATGCCCTTCAGGCGATAGCTCAGCTGCGCGAGTCCTGCTCGGGCCTTTTCGTGGTGCAGACGGCAAAAGCGGAGCATCCCGTATTCGGAGAGCCGTCCGAGGTGTATGCGCGCCTGCTCGAGGAGCGCCGCAGCTTCGGCCTTCCGCCTTTCACGCGCCTTGTCGACATAATATGCGGTGAGCGTCGCGAGCGGGTGGCGCTTCCGTCCGACGGTACGCTCCAGGCACGAAAACAGATAATACTCGGTGACGCCCAGCGGCAGGAACGGTCCGGCCACGGGCGGCTCCGTACAACAATAGACGTAGATCCATTATGAGAATCATCATTATCGGCGCCGGTCCCGGCGGTTACGAAACGGCTGCGCTTGCTGCGGCAAAAGGCATTGAAACTGTATTGATTACGGATGGACCCCTCGGCGGCACCTGCCTTAACGAGGGCTGCATCCCCACCAAGACGCTCTGCGCCATGGACGCTCCGGACCAGGAGCGCAAGAACGCTGTGATAGGCCAGCTTCAGGCGGGAATAGCCCAGTTGCTCAAGCCTGTAACGATAGTCCGCGGCAAGGCCAGACTTGCGGGCGGAACGGCGGTCGAGGCCGAGGGCACCCTGTACCGGGCCGATGCCGTAATCATAGCCACAGGCTCCGTCAGCGCCACCCTTCCCATTCCCGGAGCCGGCCTTGCGGTCGACTCTTCCGTGATGCTGGCTCTGTCCGAAGTGCCGCAGCGCCTCTGCGTCATCGGCGGCGGCGTAATCGGGCTCGAATTCGCATCCATATACCGCAAGTTCGGTTCCGAGGTCACCGTCCTCGAATTCTGCCCGGGCATACTCCCTCGCTTCGATGTCGACCTCGCGAAGCGCCTCAAGGCCGCCCTGGCCAAAAGGGGCATCAGGACGGAGACTTCCGCCCGCGTGACCGGAGTCGAAAGTAGCGGCGGCGTGCGTACCGTACGCTGGACCAAGGGAGATGCGGAATATGCCACCGAGGCCAACTGCGTGCTGATGGCCGTCGGACGCCGTCCCAACCTTGCCTCCCTGAACCTTGAAGAGGCCGGAATCGCATTCACTCCCAAGGGGATAACGGTCGACGGCAACATGCAGACGAACGTCCCGGGAGTGTACGCCATAGGCGACATTACCGGAGGGATGATGCTTGCCCACGTGGCTTCCGCCCAGGGACGTGTCGCTCTGGCCCATATCTGCGGCGAATCCTGCCCGACAGACCTGTCGCTTGTTCCGGCGGCGGTCTTCACGGTTCCCGAAGTCGCCACCGTCGGGCTTACAGAAGAGCAATGCGAAGGGCGGAGCATAAAAGTAGGCAGAGCGAATTACAGAGCCAACGGCAAGGCCGTGGCGAACGGAAATGCCGACGGCTCCTGCAAGGTAATCGCAGACGGGGAAAGCGGCCGTATCCTGGGCGTCCACATCATCGGGGACCATGCGTCAGACCTTATCCACGAGGCGGCGGCGCTCATGGCTCTCGGCGCGACGGCTTCCCAGGGTGCAGCTGTCATTCATGCCCATCCTACCCTCAGCGAGGTGCTGCGGGATGCCTTTGCTGCCGCACAATAGGAGTTGGCGTCTGCTGCTGACGGGACATTTTTTGGCACGTTGGCAGCAAAAAAATGCAATAATGCTGCTGACGGGACGATATTCGGCACGACGGCAGCGGTAAACACCTTTCCAAGTGTTTCGGATAAGTGAGAATTCTTTTCGATTTTAAGGCAAGATTGTTATTTTTGCAACATGAAACATTTCACTTTGCCTGAAGAGGGCGGCCTTATCGCCCGCAATCTGCCCGATGACATTCTTCACGGGTACGACAAGATTTACACGGAGGTTCATCCCGATTCCACCATCGCCAGCCGCAAGATAGCGGACCAGGTGGTGGAGGCTATCTCCGCCTTCGGCAAGGAGCATCCCGGCTCCCTGTTCCGTCTCGGCCTCACAACAGGCGAGACTCCGGTTTCCCTTTACAAGGTTCTTTCCCGCTACTTCCGCGAGGGCAAGATCTCTTTCCGGAACGTCGCCGTATATTCCATAGATGAATACTATCCTTCATCTCCCCACGAGATGCAGAGCCGCAATTACAGGCTTCATCAGGAGCTCCTGGGCAATGTGGACATCCTTCCCGAGAACATTCATATTCCCGACGGCACCGTTTCCCACGAGAACATAAGTACTTATTGTGCGGAGTTCGACGCCGCCGCCCGCAAGCTCGACCTTCTCATCATGGGCATAGGCGAGCAAGGTCAGGTGGGCTTCAACGAGGCCGGCTCTTCCGAGACGTCCCGCACCCGCACCGTCCTCCTGAGCTACCAGAGCCGCAAGCGCCAGGCGGGCAACTTCAACGGCGACGTGGCGGTGACGCCCAAACAGGCCATCACGATGGGCATAGGCACCATGCTCAGCGCACGCAAGGTCATCCTCATGGCCTGGGGCGAGGACAAGGTGGCGGCTGTGGCCCGCGTAGCGGAAGGGGAGATGGGCACCGACTGCCCCGCGAGTCTCTTCCAGAAGCATCCCGACGTCCGCATGTACGTCGACGAGGTGTCCGGCAGCCAGCTCACCCGCGTGGTGGCGCCCTGGCTCATCGGCCCCTGCAACTGGACTCCCAAGTTCCGCCGCAAGGCCGTGGTCTGGCTGTGCCAGAAGGTCGGAAAGCCCATCCTCAAGCTCACTCACGCCGATTACCTGCAGAACTCCCTCGAGGAGCTCATCGAGGTCGTCGGCTCCGTAAACAAAGTCAACATCGACGTTTTCAACGATCTCCAGCATACCATTTCCGGCTGGCCCGGAGGCAAGCCCGGCGTCGACGACAGCACACGCCCTGTCGCGTCCAAGCCCTTCCCCAAGAGGGTGCTGGTATTCTCCCCGCATCCCGACGACGACGTCATCTCCATGGGCGGCACGTTGATCCGTCTGCAGCACCAGGGGCACGACGTCCACGTGGCCTACCAGACTTCCGGCAACGTTGCTGTACACGATTCCGTGGTCATGCAGCACATCGACGCCGCCGCGCAGCTCGGCTACGGCGACCGTACTGCCGAGGTAAAGGCTCTGGTCGATTCGAAGGTGCCCGGTGAGCCCGAGCCCCGCGGCCTTCTGGATATCAAGGCTGCAATCCGGCGCAGCGAGGCCCGCGGCGCCTGCCACTCCTTCGGCATGGCGGACGACCATATCCACTTCCTCAACCTTCCTTTCTACGAGAGCGGTGGCGTACGCAAGCTTCCCTGCACCCAGGCCGACGTAGACATCATCAAGGACCTAATGAACAGCATACAGCCCCATCAGATTTACATGGCAGGCGACCTGGCCGACCCTCACGGCACGCACCGCGTCTGCACCGAGGCTGCGCTGGAGGCCTTCTACGAGCTTGAGGAGGAAGGAGCCCCCTGGATTTCCGACTGCCACATCTGGATGTACAGGGGCGCGTGGATGGAGTGGGAACTCTCCAGGGTCGACATGGCCGTTCCCCTCAGCCCCGACGAAGTAATCGAGAAACGGCACGCAATCTACCGTCACCTGTCCCAGAAAGACATAGTACCGTTCCCCGGCGAGGATTCCCGCGAATTCTGGCAGAGGGCCGAGGACCGCACCCAGGCTACCGCCAAGGCTTACGACGAGCTTGGCATGGCTGAGTATCAGGCAATAGAAGTATTCCTAAAATTACGTTAGTATGAAAGTCATCATTCGCGACCGCGCGGAAGACGCATCCCTGTGGGTCGCACATCGTATCGCAGACGCAATCAATGCAAAGGCGGCAGTGACGGATGAACCCTTCGTTCTCGGTCTCTGTACCGGCTCCACCCCCATACGCACTTATGCCGAGCTCGGCCGCATGGTCCGGGACGGCGAGGTGAGCTTCAAGAATGTCATTTCGTTCAATATGGACGAGTATGTAGGCCTGCCGGTCGAGCATCCCGAAAGTTACCACAGCTTCATGCACAGGCAGCTTTTCGACCTCATCGACGAACCTGCGGAGAACATCCATATCCTCGACGGCAACGCACCCGACCTCGACGCCGAATGCGCAGCCTTCGAGAAAGCGATAGTCGCTGCCGGCGGCATCGACCTTTTCTTCGGCGGCATAGGGGAGGACGGCCACATCGCTTTCAACGAGCCTTTCTCGTCACTGCAGAGCCGTACCCGCGTCGTATCTCTCACCGAAGACACAATCCGGGTGAATTCCCGTTTCTTCGGAGGCGACCCCGACCTTGTGCCCCGTCAGGCCCTTTCCGTCGGCGTGGCTACCGTGCTCGACAGCAAGGAGGTCGTAATCCTGGCGCTCGGCCCCAAGAAGGCCCGTGCAGTGGCTGCGGCAATCGAAGGCCCCATGACCCATTTCAATACGGTTTCATCGCTGCAGAATCACCCCGACGGCGTTCTCGTTCTGGATGATGCTGCCGCCACGGAGCTGCGCGTGAGCAGCTACAGGTACTTCCGCGAGGTCTACAAATAGTATTTGTTTTCTTGCTTTTTATCCGCATTTCCCACCTCAGGGACCTTCCTGATTGGGAAATGCGATTTTTTTGTCGTAACTTCGCGGCCCCATTTCAAGAATGAAGATACTTTTTGTAGTAAATAACTATTTCGCAACGGGAAACGGCCTTTCCGCATCCGCCCGCCGCACGGTACAGACCCTCCGGGAGGCCGGGATGGATGTCCGTGTGCTGTCCGGTCCCAACCAGGCTGCCGCCGAGCCGCAGCCCGAGTTCCTGTTGCCCAAATACACGTTTCCCATTTTCCAGCCTATAATCTCCGCCCACGGATACCAGTTCGCAGCCGGAGACATGAAGACGATAGAAGAGGCCATACGCTGGGCCGACGTGGTTCACCTCGAGGAGCCTTTCGTGCTGGATATCAGGGCTGTAAA
>CAMOGR010000074.1 GCA_946614205.1 uncultured Bacteroidales bacterium
CCCGCCTCTGGAGAACCCTGCGGCCGGCGGCAGTCTCACCGGCGTTTATCCCAGCACCGAAAAGCTCAAGGCCGGCGGCATTACCACCAAGGTCATGGGCAAGCTGCAGCGGGCGGCGCTCGCCCTGTGCCTGCCAGAGATTCAGGAAACCCTTCCCGATTACGTGCTGAAGGCCCGCGGTCTCTGCCCCTTGCGTTTCGCTCTCCAGAACATACACTTTCCCTCCGATACCCATTCCCTTGAGCTTGCCACCGAGCGGCTCAAATTCGAGGAACTGTTTTTCCTGCAGCTCAGCCTGCTCAAGCAGCGCTACGTACGCAGCCGTGAAGACAGGGGCATAAAGATGAACCATGTGGGGCCGGCCTTCCATGCTTGCTACAACGCTCTGCCATACGACCTTACGGGTGCGCAGAAGAGAGTCATAAAAGAAATCCGGGACGACCTGTCCTGCGGTCACCAGATGAACCGCCTGCTGCAGGGCGACGTGGGCTCCGGCAAGACGATGGTCGCAGTTCTAAGTTGCCTCATTGCCAACGGCAACGGCTATCAGGCATGCATCATGGCGCCTACGGAAGTGCTTGCACGCCAGCATTTTGCCAACATCCAGAAGTATCTTGCCCCCACCGGTGTCCGGTGCGCCATACTCACCGGCAGCACCACCCAGAAGGAGCGCCGGCCGCTGCTTGAGGGGCTTGCCGACGGCAGCATAGGAATTGTGGTCGGCACTCATGCCCTCATCGAGGAGCCCGTGGTGTACAAGGCGCTCGGCCTTGCCGTCATCGACGAGCAGCACCGCTTCGGCGTGAGCCAGCGTGCTGCCCTCTGGGCCAAAGGGCCTGGCGTGCCCCCGCACATTCTGGTCATGACCGCGACCCCCATACCGCGCACCCTGGCCATGACCCTCTACGGCGACCTCGACGTCTCCGTCATAGACGAGATGCCTCCCGGGCGCAAACCTGTGCAGACCATGCTGATAGGGCAGAACCGCCTCGGCGCCATGTACCGCTTCATGCGCGAGGAAATCGCCCGGGGCCGTCAGGTGTTCGTGGTGTATCCCATGATATTCATCAACGAAAAGATGGAGGACGTCTCCAACGTGGAGGCCGGTTACGAAGAAATCCTCAAGGCTTTCCCCCTCTCGGACGGCTACAAGGTTGCGATAGTGCATGGCAAGCAGTCCAATGAGGAGAAGACCTTCAACATGGATGCGTTCGTGGCTGGCCGTGCGCAGATACTGGTGTCGACTACGGTCATTGAGGTGGGTGTGGACGTTCCCAACGCCAGCGTGATGGTGATACGCAGCGCCCAGCGCTTCGGCCTCAGCCAGCTCCACCAGCTTCGAGGGCGCGTAGGCAGGGGAGCGGAGAAGTCCTATTGCATACTCGTCAAGGACCCCAAGACCGGGCAGGAAGCCCTCAGGCGCCTTGAGCTGATGTGCTCTACGGAGGACGGATTCGAGATTGCCGAACAGGACATGAAAATGCGCGGCCCCGGCGACCTGGAGGGTACGCAGCAGAGCGGTCTGCCGGTCAGCCTTAACATTGCGTCCCTTGCCCGCGACGGCATCCTGCTCGAGCAGGCCAGGGCTTTTGCCAAGTACGTGCTCGACGCCGACCCAACACTCTCAAAGCCCGAGAATGCCCTTCTTGCCGCCGAACTCCGCAAAGGCAAGTATGACATACGGGATTACAGTAAGATTTCATAAATAATTGCTATATTGCAAAAATTTTATTTTATGATTACAACAATCGCCATAATCGCAGTCGTCGTGCTGCTCGTTCTGTGGGTGATATCCGCACAGCGCAAGCTCGTAAATGCAGAAGAACTTACTAAGAATGCCATGAGCCAGATAGGCGTCCAGCAGAACAGCCGCTGGGATGCCCTCACCGCCCTGGTGGAGCTTCTCAAGTCTTACAACGAGCACGAATACAAAACTCTCAAAGACGTAATAGCCTCCCGCAAAGGCATAGACGCCAACAGCACAGCCGAACAGGCCCAGGCTCAGGAGAATCTCATCGACAGCGTCACGAGCCGTCTGGCGGTAGTGGTCGAACAGTATCCCGACCTCAAGGCAGATGCGATGTATGTCAAAACCATGGATTCCGTCAACACCTATGAGAACCAGGTGCGTATGAGCCGCATGGTGTACAACGATTCCGTGACCCGCTACAACCGTCTTACCCGCCAGATTCCCGACAGCATAGTCGCTTCCCTGTTCCATTTCACCGAGAAGCAGTATCTCCAGGAGAATGCGGCCAAGGCCGACATGCCTTCACTCAAGATCTAAGACAGCTTGAAGAGACTTTATGCTACAGTCCTGGCCCTGGCCGGGACTTTGACGCTTTGGGGCTACTCTTCCAGTGTCAACGACATACGCATATCGGTAAACCTTGCCGAGGACGGCTCGGCCCGCATCACCGAGGTGTGGGACGTCGTGGTCGCAAGCGGCACCGAGTGGTACCTTGTACGGGAGAACCTCGGCGACATTGGCATAGAGGATCTCGGCGTCACCGACGAAAAGGGCAATGTCTTCGTGAACGAAGGCGATTGGGACGTTGACCGCAGCATTGAAGGAAAAGCCCGCAGGTGCGGCCTTCACCGTACCGGCGGAGGATACGAAATATGCTGGGGCGTAGAGTCTTACGGTCCTCATACATGGACGGTGAGCTACACTCTAACAGGCGTAGTCAAGTCGCTTTCCGATTATGACGCCCTGCACATGCAGTTCGTATCTCCGGGGCTGTCGTCCCCTCCGCAGAACGTCAGCCTTTCCCTGACGGCACCGCAGCCGCTGAGCAGCGACAATTCCCGCATCTGGGGTTTCGGGTACCAGGGCAGCGTGGAATGGGACGGCGGCACAGTCAGCATGGCCTCCACTGAGCCTTTCTCCAGGCAGTCCTCGCTCATACTCCTGATTCGCTTCGACAAGGGCATTTTCAATCCCACGAGCATACGGAACGTGCCTTTCGATGACATCCTTCAGACGGCGATGGAGGGCAACACCTTCTCCCGGGAGGAGGAGGACTGGGAAGACAAGCTTTCAGACATTATCGCGTACATCGCCACATTTTTCGTATTCATAGCTGCTATTGTGCGCCCATTCTTGAAGGCGGGCAGGATAATTTCGGACCGCAGACGCATCAGGGAGATTTTCGGCGTCCGTACCCTTCCCGAGAGCCCCGACTGGGTCCGCACCGTCCCTTTCGGCGGCAAGTTCCTGGAGACATACTACGTTGCTTCGCATCTCAAAGGGGTGGATGACGATAAGTTCTCCATCATCCCGGCCTTCGTACTGCGCATGCTCTATTACGGCGTGCTCACCAAGCGCAACGGGCCTTCCGGCAAGACGGAATTCGTCATAAATCCCGGGGCCGACCTCAGCTACATGGCCCCCAATTCGTCGGAAAAGGAATTTTTCGACATGCTCAAAGAGTCTGCCGGAGCCGACGGTGTGCTTCAGGAGTCCGAATTCAAGAAATGGACATCTTCCCACAAGAGCCGGGTGCGCTCCTGGACCAAGAGCCTTCACGCAGAAGTAGGGCGCGAATTCGAGGACGACGGACTGCTGTACGGCGGCCGTACCGACTACGAACGCCTTATACTCAATTCCCGGGGGTCTTCTCTTGCCCTTCAGTCCCTGGGATTCAAGAAGTTCCTGCAGGATTTCACCCTTGTGAGCGAACGCGAGTCTCCCGAGGTCTCCCTGTGGGGCGACTACCTTATCGTGGCTTCGCTCTTCGGCATCGCTGAACAGGTGGCCAAAGAGATGAACAAGATCTTTCCTCAGCTTCAGATAGGAGCGTTCACCATGGATCAGGGCGCCTTCAGCGACGTGTTCGTCATGTCCGACTCTCTCCGTATGCTTACGCGCTCCACCTACATGAGGGCATCATCATCTTCAGGGTCCTCATTCTCCGGCGGCTCCTTCGGAGGCTTCGGCGGTGGCGCTTCTTTCGGCGGAGGCGGTGGATTCAGCGGCGGCGGATTTGGCGGCGGCAGCAGATAGATGTTTTTATGAGATATTTAATTTGTTATGTATAAATATGTTATCAGCGGCCTTTGCGCCGCACTACTCATTATGGGTTGTACCAAGACAGACGAAGGCGCGGGCTACATCGGCCCCGGAGACCCCAAAATCGAAAACGGCCGCATGACGCCCGAAACGCTCCTTGCCATGGGGCGCCTGAGCGACCCCCAGCTCAGTCCCGACGGACAGTGGATACTGTATGGAGTGTCGTTCAACAGCATAGAAAAGAACAGCAGCTGCCGCAACCTGTGGCTCTGCCGTACAGACGGCTCCGACAACGTCCAGCTTACCCGTTATGCCAAAAGCGTCAGCAATGCCCGCTGGTCTGCCGACGGAGGGTCGCTGTTCTTCATCCAAGGGGGACAGATATGGAAGGCGCCGCTTGTAGGCGGCAAGCTTGGCAAGAAGGTCAAGCTCTCCGACGTTCCTTCCGGAATAAGCGAATTCAAACTTTCTGCTGACCAGAACCAGCTCATCTACATTTCCACCATAAAGAATCCCAAGGTGCAGCAGCCTGCCGATTCCGACCCTGCCCTGGACAAGGCGCAGGCCTATGCTACCGAAGATCTTATGTACCGCCACTGGGACCACTGGGTGACTGAGACACCACGCAGCTATGTGGCGAACCTCAGCGCCGGTCTCATCACCCCGGAGAACTCTCTGGACATCCTGGGCGACGAGCCCTGGGAACTTCCCACCGAGCCCTTCGGAGGAGCGGAACAGCTCGACTGGAGTCCTGACGGCCGCTATATCGCCTATTCCTGCCGCAAGCTCGCCGGCAAGCAGTACGCCTTCAGCACCAATACCGGCATATATGTATATGACCTGCTGACAGGGGAGACCGTTCCCGTGAAGGCCGACGGCGGCTACGACACCGACCCCGTGTGGAGCCCCGACGGCAGCCACCTTGCTTGGATTTCCATGGCTCGCGACGGATATGAGGCTGATGCCCAAAGGATTATGGTCTCGGAAGTGACTTCTTCCAACGACCCTGACGGCCAGAGCTTCGGCCTCTCCTTCGGCCCTGCACGCCAGCTTGCGGGATCCCTTGACCGCGACGCCGCAGGCCTTGCATGGCACGACGGCGAACTGTGGTTCAACGCCCTTACGGACGGCATACAGGCCATCTTCAAGGTGGACCTTCAGGACAATGTGACGCGCATGACCCCCGCCGACTGGCCCTATGACTTCTTCACTCCTTTCGGCTGGGACGGTGAGCGCCTGCTGACCAGTTTCTACTCGCTCCATTTCCCTCTGGAGCTTGTGGCGGTTGAGCCTTCCAAGGAGGCTTTCGGCAACATCACCGAGGTCAACCGTTTCATTTTCGACTCCCTCGACGACGTCCGTACCGAGAGCGTGCTTGTCCCTACCGTGGACGGCAAGCAGATGCAGTGCTGGGTGATGTATCCTCCCGAATTCGACCCTTCGAAGCAGTATCCCGCCATTGAAATCGTCCTCGGAGGGCCCCAGGGCACCAATTCCCAGGACTGGAGCTACCGCTGGTGCTACCGCCTCATGGCCCATCAGGGCTATATCGTCATAATGCCCAACCGCCGCGGCACCACCGCATTCGGCCAGGAGTGGAAGGAGCAGATCAGCGGCGACTACTGCGGCCTGAACATGCAGGACTACCTTAGCGCCGGCCGTTATATCAAGAGCCAGCCTTACGTGGGCAAGCTCGCCTGCGTGGGTGCGTCTTACGGCGGTTATTCGGCATACATGCTCGAGGGCCTGCACGGCGACCTGTTCGACTGTTTCATCGCTCACGCCGGCATCTTTGACGAGGAGGCCCTGTGGTACACCACCGAAGAAATGTGGTTCGCCAACTGGGACAACGGAGGCCTTACCGAATATGCCTACACTCCCGGACAGCAGGGCCCCGCAGGCGACGGAATCACCTTCGGGGGCATGCAGCAGGCCGGTGCGCCTTACGCATCTACGCCGAAGGCCGTTCGTCATTATGCCAATTCGCCCAAATCGATGGTCACGCGGTGGCATACCCCCATACTTTGCATCCACGGAGGCATGGACTTCCGCATTCCTTACGAGCAGGGCATGGCTGCGTTCAACGCCGCCCAGATGATGGGAGTGCCCAGCAAGCTCGTGGTTTTCCCGGATGAGAACCACTGGATTCTGCAGCCGCAGAACGCACTCTACTGGCATCGTACTTTCTTTGACTGGCTCGACCGCTGGATGCACTGATGGAAGCGTGGCAGGAACGTACCGGCATGCTCCTCGGTGAGGAGGGCCTGGGCAGGCTCGCAGGCGCGAGGGTTGCCGTTGTCGGGCTGGGCGGTGTAGGCGCCGCCGCTGCCGAGATGCTCGCAAGGGCCGGCGTCGGTCACCTCGTTCTCGTTGACGCAGATGTGGTGTCGCTTTCGAACATCAACCGGCAGCTGCCGGCTCTGCATTCCACCGTGGGGCGGGCCAAATGCGACGTGGTGAGCGAGCGCCTGCTGGATATCAATCCATCCCTGGAGGTCCTGTGCATCAAGGAGTTCCTTACGGAAGACAGCATCCCCGGGCTGCTCGGAGGCCTGACTCTCGACGTCGTGGTGGACTGCATCGATACGCTCAGCCCCAAGATAGCCCTCGTACGGCACTGTCTGGACAGGGGAGTGTTTCTGGTGAGTTCGATGGGCAGCGGCGCCAAGCGGGACGCCACCCGCATACGCATCGACGACATATCCCGTACCATCCAGTGTCCGCTGGCGAGGATGCTCCGCAAGCGCCTGCACAAGCTGGGTATCGACA
>CAMOGR010000075.1 GCA_946614205.1 uncultured Bacteroidales bacterium
CCATGTGGCATGTGCTCAACTCCGCCGGCATCGAGCGTTTCCCTCAGTATCAGCACGATATGGTTCGTCTGGGCATAGGTATATACGGCGTCAGCGCACTTCCCGGGGTGCAGCTCTCGCCAGTCGCCAGCCTGAAGGTCAAGATACTGCAGATCAAGAATCTGACCGACGGTACGGTAGGCTACGGGCGTCATGGGAAGGTCTCTCCCGAGGGTACGCGGATAGCTACCATTCCGGTGGGGTACGCCGACGGCATCAACCGTCACCTCGGCTGCGGCAGGGCTTCGTTCAGCATTGCCGGGCACCGCGCTCCCACCATCGGAAACATCTGCATGGACATGACCATGCTTGACGTGACGGGTATCCCGTGCGCTCCCGGAGACACCGTCACCATCTTCGGCGACGATCCGACAGTTACGGAACTAGCCGGTCTGCTGGACACCATCCCGTACGAAATACTAACCTCGGTGCCTCGTCGCATCGAACGAATAACTGTCAGGAAATGAAACGTTTACTCTCTTGCGCTCTCGCACTGCTGAGCCTTTCGGCAGCTGCCCAGAACAGCGGTGGAATTACCAGTCAGATGCTTGCCCGCATTGCCGACGGCTGGAAGGGCGACGCCGCCGACAAGGCCCTTCGCAACGCCATAGGCCAGACGCCGCTCAACACGCTTGCAATCAATGCCGACGCCGCGCCGATGATAGACACCCACTTCAGCGACCGCGTGCCCACGAAGGGCATTACGGACCAGAAGTCAAGCGGCCGTTGCTGGCTTTTCACCGGTCTCAACGTGCTCCGGGCCGCTGCGATCCAGAAGTACGACCTGGGCGAGTTCCAGTTCAGCCAGAACTATTGTTTCTTCTGGGACCAGCTGGAAAAGGCCAACCTCTTCCTGCAGGGCATGGTGGACACTGCGGACCAGCCGCTTGACTCCCGCGAGGTGGACTGGCTGCTGAGCAATCCCATTGGGGACGGCGGCACCTTTACCGGAGTCGCCAATCTGGTCATGAAGTACGGCGTCGTTCCTTCCGACGTGATGCCGGAGACACTTTCCGCCAACAGCACATCGCAGATGTCGGGGCACCTGCGTACGCTTCTCCGCCAGTACGGGCTCGAGCTGCGGCAGATTGTTTCCGATGCCGGGCGGGTGAAGGGCAAGAAGGATAAAGCCGCTCTTGAGCAGCGTCTTCTTGACCGCAAGACGGAGATGCTCGCCGACGTGTATCACATTCTCGCTCTGTGCCTTGGCGTGCCTCCTGCGCAGTTCGGATGGAAGGGCGAGACAGTGACGCCGGTGCAGTTCTACCGCGACCTGTTGGATTACGATCTCGAGGGCGGTTACGTGATGCTTATGAACGACCCAACGCGTGAGTACGGCAAGGTCTATGAGATTCAGTACGACAGACACTTGTATGACGGCCAGAACTGGAAGTACGTCAACCTTCCCCTCGATCGCATCAAGGAGATGGCGATTGCATCCATCAAGGCAGGCGTGGCGATGTATTTCAGCTGCGACGTGGGCAAGTTCCTGGATCGCAAGAGGGGAGTCGCCGACCTGAAGAATTTCGACTATGAGTCGTTGCTTGGCGTTGACTTCACCATGGACAAGCGCGAGCGCATTCTCACTCATGCGAGCGGGTCCAGCCATGCGATGACGCTCATTGCCGTCGACCTCAAGGACGGCAAGCCTGCCAAGTGGATGGTTGAGAACAGCTGGGGTGCTTCAAGCGGCTACAAGGGGAACATCATCATGACTGACGAGTGGTTCAACGAGTACATGTTCCGTCTCGTTGTCGAGCGGCGCTTCGTGCCCGCTGACGTGCTCGGGATGCTGGAGCAGAAGCCTGTGATGCTTCCTGCGTGGGATCCCATGTACATGCCTGAGGAATAGGTTCTTGAACGTAAGAGTGCCCGAAAGACTCTGGCTTCTGTGAGCCGTCTTCCGGGCACTCTTGCGTTTGTGGTTTGCTAATAGTTCTCTGCGGTGATTTCGAAGTAGGCTTTGGGGTGGGCGCAGACGGGGCAGATTTCGGGGGCTTTGGTGCCGACCACTATGTGTCCGCAGTTGCGGCATTCCCATACTTTGACTTCGCTCTTTGCGAATACTTCCTGGGCTTCGATGTTCTTCAGGAGTGCCCTGTAGCGCTCCTCGTGTCTCTTTTCGATGGCGGCGACCATGCGGAACTTGGCGGCGAGGGCCTTGAAGCCTTCCTGCTCAGCCGTCTTGGCGAAGCCTTCGTACATGTCGGTCCATTCGTAGTTTTCGCCTGCGGCTGCGGCTGCGAGGTTCTCTGCTGTCGTGCCTATGCCTTCGAGTTCTTTGAACCAGAGTTTGGCGTGTTCTTTTTCGTTGTCTGCGGTCTGCAGGAAGATGGCTGCCATCTGTTCGAAGCCTTCTTTCTTGGCTACGGATGCAAAGTAGGTGTATTTGTTTCTCGCCTGAGATTCGCCGGCGAACGCTGCTTCCAGGTTTTTCTCGGTCTGGGTGCCCGCATACTTGTTAGCCATATTTTTTCAGTTTATGTGTGTCGTAGTTTCCAAAGATAGTCATTATTTTTGATAATTCAGAGTTTCGCTTTGTTTTTCCTGGTTCCGTTTTTGTCATTCCGAGTTTGTCGTGGAATCTTCTTGCAAAACCGCTCCTCCGGACGAAGTGCCTCCAAAGACAGTTCGTAAGGGCCAATGTCTTTGGAGGCACTTCGTACTCCGTCGCTTTCCGAGACGGTTCGTTGGGCGGGGGAGGCTACCTTTGAGGTGCTGCTAACGTGACAGAAAATGTACCGTTGGCAGCAAAACAGGGCAAAAATGCTGCTGACGGGACAATTATCGACACGTTGGCAGCGGTGGACTATTAACGGAACTATGTGGTCTGAAAAAACAAGGTGCCAGGCGGACAGGTCAGAAGTGCTTGAATCCTTGGAAGATGCGGTCGGTGCCAAGCCAGCGCAGGCCCGGTTCGGATTCGACGGTGCCTATCGCCGTGCAGCATTCGGGCACTGGGGTGCCGGGGGCTGCGGTCAGTAGGAGTTCATAGTCTTCGCCGCCGTTGCAGGCTAGGTCCAGGGGGTCAGCGCCCAGTAATTTGCAGACTCGCCTAAGTTCTTCTGACATAGGGATTTTTGTGGTGTCTATGGAGGCTCCGCAGCCGGATTCTTCGAGTATGTGCCGCAGGTCGGAACCTATGCCGTCGGAGATGTCCATCATTGCGTGAACGCCCGGTGTGGCGGCGAGG
>CAMOGR010000076.1 GCA_946614205.1 uncultured Bacteroidales bacterium
ATCCTTCGCCAATACCCTGCAACTCAAATACGTTTACGCCATTACTGCCGAATCGTCAAGGATGGAACGTGCCTACGGCCTACCCATCCGCCCGGTGTACATACAGTAGCATCTGCTGACATCCCCGTGAAGACGACGAACATGGCTGTTTCGTCGTCTTCGTCGGTGTTAAATGGTCTCCGAATAATAAGAAAAATCACTATATTTGTAAGGATAAACTCCGACACGATATGAAAACAGACTTCACCTCTCTCGCGCCATATGGCGCCCCGCTATGCGAATGGACCTGCCTCACGCAGGCCGAAATGCTTTGCCAAAGTCCCGAGAACGGGGCTGTCGAAGAAGTGGATTACGAAGACTGGACAAGATGACGAGCCTTATGAAAAAAGCATTCTACTTCTTTGCCGCGGCTGTTGCAGCAATGGCCGCTTCCTGCACCCAGGAGATTGCAGAACCTTCCGAGGCCCCGGTAGCAGAGTCCGGTGTAATGGTTTTCAAGGCTTATACGGAAACCGGTTCCAAGACGTTCGTAGGCGGTGCCGGTGGCAAGCAGATTTACTGGGAGTCCGGAGACAAACTGTCCCTCTTCTGCGGAAGCGACAGTGAGAACCACGTACTCGAGTGCACCGTTCCCCAGTCTGCTCCAGTGGCTGATTTCACTTCGCAGATGAGCGGTCTCGAACCCGATTATCTTGCCATTTACCCCTATAGCGCAGATTACAGCCGTGACCGCGACGGTGTCTGGCTTGCAGTCCCCGTGCGCCAGGCACCTTATCCGGGCACCTACGACCCTGCTTCGTTCATTTCCATTGCGAAGTCATCGAACCAGGAACTCCGTTTCTACAACCTCTGCGGAGGTTTCAGAATCAGGTTCTCCCGGGAAGGCGTAAACGCCCTCAAGATAAAGAGCAACAACGGAGAAACCCTTGCCGGATATGTAAAAGTGGCATTGGATGACAGCAATCATCCCTACGTCGCTGATGATTCCGGCAACGACGAAGTAAACGTCTATCCTCCCGCAGGCAGTGACGCTTTCCTCACCGGAGTAGACTATTACGTCTCCCTCCTTCCAGGAGTCCTTTCCGACGGCGTCAGCTTTACCCTTTATATAGCTGACGGCATGGAGCTGGGAACGAGCAAGTTCGACGGCCGCCGCGAAATCAGGCGCAGCGTATTTGCGTCCCCCAAAGACTTCGACGAAGGCATCACCCTCAGCTGTCCCGCTCCCAATGCGGTCGACCTCGGCCTGAGCGTCCAGTGGGCTGACTGCAACCTCGGCGCCTCCGCTCCCGCCGATTTCGGGTACTACTTCGCATGGGGCGAGACCCTTCCGAAGTCAAACTACAGTTGGGATACGTACAAATGGGGCACGTCCTCCAGCCTTACCAAGTATACCTCGGACGGAGCTGTCCTGGAGCCCGGCGACGATGCCGCCACCGCTTTGCTGGGTGAATCCTGGAGAACTCCCACCTCCGCTGAGATCCAGGAACTTATAGACGCCTGCAACTGGTCGACCCTAAACCAGGGAGGCCAGAATGTCATCGTCGGAACAAGCAAGGCCGACCCTTCAAAGTCAATCACCCTGCCTCTTTCCGGCTGGATGAAGGAACGCGACATCTTCAATGCCGGAAAGACGAACCCGAGGGCAAGCCTCTGGGCCTCCGACCTGCCGGCTTCCGCCCCTGCCAATGCAAATGAATTCTTCTGCGCATACTCATATAGCCCCGCTCCTACCGTGTACAATGTAGAGCGCTGCTACGGTCTCCCCGTGCGTCCGGTGTATTCAGTTTCCACGTCGGTATCGATGGTCAAGCTCGACAGGACCGAGCTGAGCCTCTATGAGGGCGCATCCACTACGCTTGCCGCAGAGGTAATCCCTTCCACTGCACTGAACAAGGCGCTCACCTGGACCAGCGACGACAACAGCATCGCCACCGTAAGCGCCACAGGAAAGGTTACAGCCGTATCCGCCGGCAGCACCCTTATCACCGTTTCCTCCGTGGACGGCGGCCATCAGGCATACTGCACCGTGACCGTACAGGGCTACGCCGTTCCGGAGTCCGTCGACCTCGGCCTGAGCGTCAGGTGGGCCTCCTTCAACCTCGGCGGCACAGCGCCTGCGGAACGCGGTCCCTTCTTCTCCTGGGGCGAAACCGCACCGAAGGACGTCTACGACCTTCAGTCCTACATCTGGAAAGACGGCTACCGTTCCGGAAGCACCTCTCTCCTGATTCAAGACGACGCCGCTGCGGCCCGTCTCGGAGGCTACTGGCGCATGCCCACTATGCTGGAGCTGAAAGAACTTGCCGACAATTGCACCTGGACCACCGGCAGCCGTGATGGCGTAGCCGGCGTGACGGTAAGCAGCAAGAAGCCCGGTTTCACCGACAAATCCATCTTCCTGCCCTTCGCAGGCATCCTCGACGGGCAGACGTCCTCCGATACCTTCTTCTCTTACATCTGGGCATCGGAACAGCGCAACGCCTCGCAGGCCTGGACCCTCATGAGCGGGAACCTCACCTCCAAAGACTTTTACAAGGGACTCTCGATCCGCCCGGTGTACTGCGATCCTTCTGTGGTCGGTTCCGTCCTGCTCAACATTGCGGAGGCTGAAATCGAGGTAGGCCAGACAGTTAAGCTTACGGCTACCGTCCGTCCTTCCACGGCCGCCGACAAATCCGTCACCTGGACGTCATCCGACCCTGATGTCGCCACTGTCGACGATGGCCTCGTGCTCGGCAAGGGCGGAGGAACGGCTGTCATCACCGCAACGACCGTCGACGGCAACAGGACCGCATCCTGCACCGTCACCGTCAAGAGCCTGGACATCCAGCTCACCCAGCATAATGCGGCATATTGGTTCAAAGACGTCGAGCCTTCATACAACACCGTCAGGGCGCACGTCGCCGTGCCTGACAAGTTTGTGCCCGGTGAATCCGGGAATTCCGATGTCAAGGTCTTCTCGCATAACCTCCTGGACGACTGGACCGGGTATCAGGTCAATGTAAAGCTGAACGGCAGCATTGTCACCGACGGTTCGGTCAAGACCAAGTTCGTGTTCGGCGACGACCAGCCTGCCTTCGACGGCTACAGTTTATCCCGTGACGGAAACACCCTGCTCTACCGCGGAGACACCGTTGCCAACATCACGCCGGAAGGCGTCGTGACCTTGGTATGGAAAGAAAGCCCATACTATGATTCCATGATCCTTCTCAATAAATGGAGTTCGTTCGCTACCAGCAGCAGCGAAATGTTCTATTGCAACGTCGACCTCGTGGCATACAGGGAGGCCCCCGTTTATGCCGAACTGTGCAGGGAGCGCATCCACGTGAGGTTCCTGCGTCCGGTCAACATCGACTTCATCACAACGTCTTCGTTCCAGGAAGGCAATTCCTACATCAGGCTGGGCAGCCTCTTCACCGCCCACGACTGGAACGGCAGCGATAATCCCTCGGGCTTCCTGCTCTTCGACTGGAACGCCGGAACCAACGGGTATGAGTCGTGTTACTATCCGAATGCGTCTTCCAAGTCCGTTTACTGGTATTATTACTACGGTATCAGCATGATTGGTTTTGATATAGACGGCATCTTGTCCGACCAGACAGGTTCATGGAGAAGACTCAGTGAAGTCAACCCGAACGTCCGGTTCTCGATAGAGCACGTAAACGATCCGGCGCTTTCGTTCGACGCTTCCGGAGGTCTTGCCGTCTACGATCCGGTTCAGCTGTCCGACTTCGCTCTTGTGTACAAGAACCCGGGCAGTTCCGTGGGTGGCTATAACCTGAAGATCCCCATGGCCGTCACGTATGCCTGGGGCGTCATTTCAGGCGAGCTCACCGTTCCGGTCGAAGGAATGTAGCCTGGCGCAGTAATCCTTCATTCTGCTGTCGAGGACAACGAAACACCGCATTCATCGTCCTCGACAACACTGGACAGCCCTAATAGCCCTTTATCTTGTCGTCGAAGACTACAGAACGGTCTGTTTATCGTCTTCGCTGCTGTTATTGTCGGGCCGTCGTCTCCATTCCGCCGCCGGCCCTCCCAGTTCCTTCTCTTCCCTGTCGTCGAAGGTGTCGTGGAGAGCACCTTTAACGACACTTTCGTCCCCAAACTGTCGTCGAAAGTGCCGGAGCGAGCACCTTGAACGACGCTCTCCGCACCAACCGTCGTCGAGGACTACGGATCACCGCATCTGTCGTCCTCGACAGCACTTCACCTCCTCAATCTCCCCATTTCCTGTTGTCGAAGACTACAGATCGGCTTGTTCGTCGTCTTCGACGCAACTTTTCGCAATAAGGGAAGGTGACCTTCCTCAAAAGAGCGGGGACCTTCCGCGGG
Organism: uncultured Bacteroidales bacterium; assembly: GCA_946614205.1. Next base: position 4,339 of record CAMOGR010000076.1, read on the forward strand.
GGAATGGCCACAGAGTGCAGTGTAGGGCGAAATCGGTGCGGAAGGTCTAGGGGGAGCTATGCCCAACGGGATCAAGAATCCCGAGAACGATCCCGGCAATGATAGTCTATAACCAGGAAATGGGGCAAAGGGTATGGAAGTATTCGCTGTCAGCGGCGCTTCCCGACTGCTTTTGTCCGTCCATTGCGGCACTTCGTCAATAACTTGCGGGGGTTCGTCAATATGTCCGTACTGAGCCGCTGGATTCCGGTTGAAATACATTACTTTTGGACTGTTATGAAGAAAAAGTATTTGTCTCCCGCTTTTGAGGCGGTGTTTCAAGTAGAGATGGAAGACCATCTCCTGGCTGACTCCACCACGGGCAGCATTCATGAGTATGAGTTTGACGATAACGGATGGGAGGATTTGATATGATCAGAAAGCTTTTCCTGGCCGCGGCGTCGGTAGTGGCATTCGCGGCATGTACAATGGTGGACCTGCAGACTGACCGGATTGAAGAACCGGCCGCTCCCGCAGAGTGGAAGGTGAGCATCCAGGCTGTCAAGGGCGTCGATTCACCAGCCACCAGGGCCCTCAGCGAAAGCGGCAATACCATAACCGCTTCCTGGGAGGAAGGAGACGTCGTCTATATCTGCAACGGCAGCAATGACTTCGGTCAGTTGACTGCTCAGAGCAGCGGCTCGGTCACTACGCTTTCCGGCACGGTCACCAGGAAGATGACCGCAGGCAGCACCTATACCCTCCGTTATCTCCAGAAAGGTCAGAACTATCTGTATCTGCCGTCCCAGAAGGGTACGCTGGCGGATATCGCCAAGAATCACGATATGGCCGAAGCCAAGGTCACCGTGAAGAGCGTCGACGGCATGAACGTGGTTTTCAATGAAGATGCGGCAACCTTCGAAAGCAAGGTCAGTATCACCAAATTCACTTTCGACCGGAGCATCGCCAGCGTGTCCATCTTCTGCTCCAACCTCAAGACCTATGTCCGCCCCGGCTACAGCAGCAACTACGGATTCGTCGAGGTAAAGCCCGATGAGGCCGCCACGACGGTCTACGTGGCGATGTCTACACTGGAGGAAAAGAAATCGTTATACCTGTTCCTTGCAAAGGCGGCAGACGGCTCCTACTTTACCGCCGCAAAGACGGCAAAGCTTGAGAACGGCAGGAATTACGCCGTGAACGTGTCGCTCTCCGCCATGCCTGAATACGTTGACCTTGGAATAGAAAGGGACGGCCATGCCGTCTGCTTCGCCACCAAGAATCTTGGTGCGAGCGGCCCCGGCGGCGTTGGCGATTTCTATGCCTGGGGAGAGACTTCGCCCAAAACCAGCTATACCTGGGACAATTATCCCTACGGCTCCTATTCCTGGATAACCAAGTACGATCCCGACCGCCCGGATCAGGGTGTCGTGGACGGACTGGCGGCACTTCTGGCGGAAGATGATGCGGCTGCCGTCAACCTTGGCTCCGGCTGG
>CAMOGR010000077.1 GCA_946614205.1 uncultured Bacteroidales bacterium
AGCTCAACCGCCAGGGCTCGCAACTCAAGGCGGAGCGCGATACCCTCGACGCCGTGCGCTCCCGGCTCGAAACGCTCCAGGCCGACGCCCGTGCCGTCCGCGATTCCCGCGCTTCCGAGGTGGAAAAGCTTCACCGCGAGGAGGAACGTTCCAGGAGCCTCGTAGAGCAGCTTCGCAGCGACAGCCGCAAGTATACCACCCAGCTTAACGCCAAGCGTAAGGAGGTCGAGAACCTGAACCGGGAAATCGAACGCCTGATAGCCGCGGCCATGGACGGCGGAGGCAAGAAAGGCGACTCGGGCAAAGGGAAAGGCGGTTCTTCCCGCAAGACCTCGACCAAAATCGACACCGCCCTTTCGCAGGAGTTCTCTTCCAACAAGGGCAAGCTGCCATGGCCTGCCGAGGGAAGGGTGGTGAGCCACTTCGGGCGCAACCCCCATCCGGTATATACAAAGCTCGAAATGCCATTCAACAACGGAGTCGGCCTCGCCGTCGATGCCGACGCGCCCGTCAAGGCAGTGTTCAACGGCGTGGTGAAGCAGATAGTCATGATACCGGGCTATAACCAGTGCGTGCTGTTGCAGCATGGCGAATACTTCACCTTCTACTGCAAGCTGGGTTCGGTAGCCGTCAAGACGGGGGACAAAGTAAAGACAGGCCAGGTGCTAGGGCACGTGGCCACCATGGGTGACGAAACGCAACTGCACTTCCAGCTCTGGAAGGGCAAAGACCCCCAGAACCCGGAAAACTGGCTGAGAAAGTAGTTTAATCCTCCCCGATTACCCATACCAGTACGTGACGGTCGAAGGTCATGTACTGGAGACGGAGCTCCTGCTCGTATCCGTCCTTGCCGATGAATGTGGCGTCCAGTTCGCCCTCTTCGCGGGGACGGACGTCTTCTATCTCAATCTGTTCGGCGAAGTCCACGTGATACTGGGACATCTTCTTGTAGACAGCCTCCTTGGCGCACCAGTAGATGGCAAGCTGGGTGCGGCGGTCCGTCGCGTCATCATCGAGTTCCTCGATTTCATCTTCCGACAGGGCCTTCTTCTCCACTGCGCTGAAGTCGCGGTCGAGCGACTCGCAGTCGATGCCCACCTCATCCACGTCGTTGAGGATGATGGCGACATACTTGTCGGTATGGGTGATGCTGATATTGATGGCGTTGTTCTCTATGTAGGGCTTGCCGTTGTCGTGGTGGCTCAGGTAAACCTTCTCTTCGAACATGACGTCAAGAAGGGCGCGTACGGCAAGCTTCTGCTTGCGTACGGATTCGCTTTTTATGTAGGAGATTTCCTCCAGTTCGTCGGAGGGTATGGAGGTGAGGGCCCTGAGTTCGGCCTCGCTCTCCGTGATTTGCCAGACGCCTATGCGCGAGTGATAGTCGTCGTCGAGATCTTTTTGTAGATATAGTGCCATAAACAATTATAACACGACAAAGATAATCAATATTTTTATTATGCAAGAAAATTTGTAAATTTGGGCCGCAAAACGCAAACATACTGCATTGATATGAAATATCTCACAAACGAAAAGCTTACCATCGTCGGCGCCGGCGGAATGATCGGCTCCAACATGGCCCAGACCGCGCTCATGCTCGGCCTCACTCCCAACATCTGCCTTTACGACATCTATGAGCCCGGTGTCCACGGTGTGGCGGAAGAAATCTACCACTGCGCATTCGAGGGTGCGAACGTCACCTGGACCGTCGACCCCGAGGTCGCTTTCAAGGACGCCAAGTACATCATCTCCTCCGGCGGCGCCCCCCGCAAGGAAGGCATGACCCGTGAGGACCTTCTCAAGGGCAACTGCAAGATCGCCGCTGAATTCGGAGACTATATCCATAAATACTGCCCCGACGTCAAGCATGTCGTGGTCATCTTCAACCCCGCAGACGTCACCGCTCTCACGGCCCTGATCCATTCCGGCCTCAAGCCCAACCAGCTCACTTCTCTCGCCGCACTCGACAGCACCCGCCTCCAGGAGGCCCTTGCCGCCGAATTCGGCGTGCAGCAGTGCAAGGTCACCGGCGCCCGCACCTACGGCGGTCACGGCGAGGCCATGGCAGTATTCGCAAGCAAGGCCCTCATCGACGGCGAGCCCATCAGCAGCAAGAACCTGAGCGCCGAGCGCTGGGCTGAAATCAAGCACGCAACCGTACAGGGCGGCTCCAACATCATCAAGCTCCGCGGCCGCAGCTCATTCCAGAGCCCTGCATACCAGGCCGTCAAGATGATAGAGGCTGCGATGGGCGGACAGGAGTTCCGCTGGCCTGCAGGCTGCTACGTCAACGCCCCCGAGCTCGGCTTCACCAACGTCATGATGGCAATGCCGACCGTAATCGACAAGGACGGCGTCCGCTATACCGCACCCGAGGGAACCGCTCAGGAAATGGCAGACCTCAAGGCCTCCTACGAGCACCTCTGCAAGATGCGCGACGAGATCGTGTCTCTCGGCATCGTCCCTGCGATTCAGGATTGGAAGACAGAAAATCCCAACCTGTGATAATCCAGGCACACGGTATCCGCAAGAATTTCGGCTCCCTTCAGGTCTTGAAGGGAGTCGATTTGGAAGTAGCCCCCGCCGAGGTGCTTGCCGTCACGGGAGCTTCCGGCGCCGGCAAGACCACGCTCCTGCAGATACTCGGGACGCTCATGTCGCCCGATGCAGGCACGCTCACAATCGACGGAGTCACTCTTTTCGACGGTTCTTCCCGTTCTCTCAAGGGCGACGCCCTGGCGGCTTTCCGCGGGCGCCGTATCGGCTTCGTCTTCCAGGCGCACCACCTGCTGCCTGAATTCACGGCCCTGGAGAATGTCCAGATACCGGCGCTCATCGCGGGCCGTTCCCAGAACGATGCCCGGCAGGACGCCCTTCGCCTGCTCGACCTCGTTGGCTTGGGAGCGCGCGCGTCGCACAAGCCTTCCGAGCTCTCTGGCGGTGAGCAGCAGAGGGTTGCAATCGCCCGCGCCCTCGTCAACAGCCCGGCGGTGCTGTTTGCCGACGAACCTACCGGCAACCTCGATTCCGTCACCAAGGAAGAAATCCACCGTCTGCTTTTCGGCATACGCGACAGCCTCGGGCAGACCCTCGTGATAGTCACCCACGACCCGGCCCTGGCCGCCATCTGCGACCGCAGCCTGGAGATGAAGGACGGCCAGTTCGTATGACCGTCCGGGAGAAAATAGAACTTCTCCCACACAGCCCCGGCGTCTACCGTTACTACGACGACAAAGGGACCGTAATATATGTTGGCAAGGCCAAGGACCTCTTCAAACGGGTTCACCAGTACTTCGTGCCTCCCGAGAGGCTCAACGTCAAGACCCGCATCCTCGTGAGCAAGATTGCCGACGTGCAGTACTCGGTGGTGGGTTCCGAGGCCGACGCCCTTCTGCTCGAGAACAACCTCATCAAGCAGTACAAGCCTCGCTACAACATCCTGCTGAAGGACAGCAAGACCTACCCCTGGATATGCGTCACCCGGGAGCCGTTCCCGCGGGTGTACCTCACCCGCCGCGTGGAGCAGAACGGCTCGCGCTACTTCGGGCCCTACAGCTCCGTGATGCATGCCAGGAGCCTCCTGGAGTTTTTCGGCTCCAACTACAGACTCCGCACCTGCCGCCACAAGATCGACTCCGAGGTAATCCTGCGGGGCAAGATTCGCCCCTGCCTGGACTGGCACATAGGCCGCTGCGCCGGATGCTGCGCCGGCAAGGTGTCGCAGGAGGAATACAACGGCTGGATTGAAGAAATCGTCCACCTGCTGCGCGGAGGCGTGACCGAGATTATCGGCAAGTACCGCAAGGCCATGGCCGATGCCGCGGACAGGCTTGATTTCGAGAGCGCGCAATACTGCAAAGACCGCGTGGACGCTCTTCAGAAGCATTACGCCAAATCCATCATCACCACCGACAGCGACCGGGACCTGGACGTCTTCGCCCTTGTCTTCGACGGCTCCGA
>CAMOGR010000078.1 GCA_946614205.1 uncultured Bacteroidales bacterium
TATGCCTCGTATGAAGAAGGTCTGCGACGGAGTGAGGCTGACGCTTCCGGCGCCTCCGCTGCCGTCTCCAGACAGCACGGACGAGAGCGAACGCACCAGATGCAGCACCTTGAGGCTGTCGTCGTTGGATATCACGACAGGTACAGGGACGCTGTCCGTGAAGCGGTCGGCAAGGGGGTTCTCGTAGCGTTTGCTGAGGGCCACGTTGCGTTGTTCACGGCTCTCGGCGAGTCTGAATTTGTACAGGGGGCGCAGGCGTATGTCGATGTCGCGGTGCTGCAGGAGTTCGTCGTCGAAGTTCTTGCGGGCGAATTCTGCATCGAGCGCGAGCAGCGAGTTGTATTTGCGTGTCGTATCGGCAAAGGACGCTTCGCCGCTGGCGTTCTTCGCCCTGTATTCTCCGACCTTGCGCTGGGCCGTGTGCCAGTCTTCCCGCGATTCCTTCGTCATGCCGAGCAGGTTCTCCACGTACGAGCGGTTAAGGTAGGCCTTGGCGAAGTCGGGGTAGAGTTCTATGGCGCGGCTGTAGTCGGACAGGGCGTCGCGGTATCTGCCCATTTCCATGAATACTGCGGCCCTGTTGTAGTACGCAAGCACGTTGCCGGGGTTGATGTTTATCACGCGGTCCATGTCTTCCAGCGCACTCGGGTAGTCGCCCACCTGGGCGTAAATGAGGGCGCGGTTGTACAGGGTGAGTGCGTTGCCCGGTTCGTCCTTCAGCACCCGGCCGAGGTCGCGCATGGCGGAGTTGTAGTCGTGCAGCTCATAGTACATCAGGGCCCTGTTGAAGTAGGCGAAAGTGTTCGTGCTGTCCAGGTCGATTGCGCGGGTCATGTCCTTCACGGCGTCGATGTAGTTGCCCTGGGCGGCGTAGACACGGCCGCGCCGCACGTAGCACTCGGGTTCGAAGCGGTCGAGGCGTATTGCCTTGTTGTAGTCAGTGATGGCTTTGAGGGTGTCGCCCAGGAAGAGGTACGAGGCCCCCCTGTTCAGGTACGCCGACGGGTCCTTGGGCTCGCGGCGAATGTATCGGTCGAAGTCGGATACGGCGTCGCCGAAGCGCTGGGCGAGGAAGTTGGTGACGCCGCGGCTGTAGTAGATGCCTGTCAGCCCGGGGCGCAGTTCCAAGGCCTTGTCGAAGTCGGCGAATGCCTTGTCGTATTCACCAGTGCGGCTTTCCGTTATGGCCCTGTAGTGGTATCCGTTGGTGAAAACGGGGTTAAGGCGGACCGAGGTGTTGAAGTCGGCTCTTGCTCCCCGCACGTCGCCGAGGTTGAATTTCGCTATCCCCCTGAAGAAGAAGCACCAGTAGTCGGTGCTGTCGAGCCTGGCGAGGATGTTGAAATGCTCTATTGCCTGGGTGTATTTGCCGTCCTGCAGTGCCAGGCGGCCGCGCAGGCTGAAAACGTCCTTGTCCCACTGGGCAAGGGCGGAAGGGGCGAGTGCGAGAAAAATCGCTATTGAAAGCAGAAACTTTTTCACTACTTTTGCAAAGATAATCATTTATCGTGCCGAATTGACTCGCTTTGTCAAAATAATTGTCCTGTTTGCAATGTCCCTTGCTGCATCCGCTCCGGCCAGGGCGGGGCTGCGTGAAGATGTCGAGTATCTTAGCAGCCCGCTGCTGAAAGGGAGGGCCACGGGCTCGGTGGGTGCGGTGGAGACCACCTGGTATGTGATGCGCCGCTTCAAGGCTGCAGGGCTCGAGGTCAGTGTCGACATGTTCGGCACTCCCAGGGGCATAGGACGCAATGTGGTCGGCATCCACCGGGGGAATCCTCGCTCATCCTCGTACACTTTGGTGACGGCTTATTTCGACGGCATGGGCGAGCCCGACGGGCAGCTGCGCCCCGGGGCCGACGCCAACGCCTCGGGAGTTGCCGTGCTGCTCTCGCTTGCCGATTCTCTGTCGGTTTCGCATTCCAACTACATTTTCGCCGCGCTGGATGCGCACAACGTTGACCGGGCGGGCGCAGAATCGCTGAGCCGCCGGCCGTGGAAGCTCGGAATGATGGTCAATATCGACATAATCGGCAGCACCCTTGCTCCGCCCAACAAATACAGGCCCGACTTCCTGATAGTCCTTGGTGGGGACAAGTTCGAGAAACTGCATTCCAAGGAATTCGACCGCCTGAACGCAGGACTGAATCTCCGTCTGTACTACGATTACTACCGCAGCGAGGGTTTCACGGACTATTTTTACAATACCGCGTCAGACCAGACGCCTTTCCTTCGCAAAGGCGTACCTGCCGTGATGTTTACCTCCGGAATTACAATGAACACAAATAAACCGGGCGATACGGCCGACACTCTGGACTACGATGTCCTGGAGCGCCGCAGGGCCTTTATACTCGCATGGCTAAGAACTTTTTAACATGAAAAAACACAGTCTGAAAGAATGGATTGCAGTAACTCGTTACTGGTCTTTCCCCGTTTCCACCATGCCGGTCGTGGCATGTTTCGCCTATCTTTTCAGCAAAGGCCTTCTGCCAGGGGGAGCAATGCCCTGGGTGCTCTTTGCACTCAGCCTCATCGGCGTCGTATTGCTGCATTCTGCCGGCAACGTACTTAGCGACTGGGCCGACTATCGCAGCGGGGTAGACAACGAGAATGCCTTTGCCGTCCCCAATCTGGTCTTTCACAAGTTCGAGCCTGTGGAGTATCTGACATTCAGCATAGTGCTCTTCATTGCAGGGGCTACCGTCGGAGTCGTCATCGCTCTTCTATGCGGCGGCCTGGGATTGTGGATTATCGGCGGCGTGGGTGTGCTGCTCACTGCCCTGTATTCCTTTCTCAAGTATCACGCCCTCGGCGACCTCGACATTTTCATCATCTTCGGTGTGCTTACCGTGCTCGGCACCGCTTATGCCGTTACCGGTGAGTGGCATCCCGACGCACTCGTGCTGTCGCTGCCCCTTGGTGTAATCACCGTGTCCGTGCTTCACGCCAACAACACCTTCGATACCGAGTCCGACCGCGCCGCCGGCATCAAGACTTTCGCCATGCTCATCGGCGGCAAGGCTTCCAGCGTGCTGTACGCCTGCTATATGGTCATTCCTTTCGTAAGCGTAATCGTTTCCGTATGCTTCGGCTGGCTGCATCCGCTTGCCCTTTTGTGCCTCGTTGCGGTCGTACCCGCGTGGAAGAATCTCCGTCAGGCGCTTACTTACGACAAGGCCGGCCTCGATGCCATGAAGGGCCTTGACCAGGCTACTGCCGGTCTGCAGCTGGTGTTCTCGCTCCTGCTGTCTGCCGGTCTGTTCCTTTCAGTACTCCTATGAAAGGCAGGCTGGCCATAGCCATATCCGCAGCGGCGCTGCTGTGGTTTTATATGTTCAGTCCCTGGACGGGCGGGGCGCCTAATTTCTGGGTCTGCATGTCGGCTTCGGCCATCGTGCTTACGGGCCTTGGCCTTGCGTTTACCGAAGACAAGGCGACTCTTGCCAAGGTGGAGAAGCCTCTGCTGCAGCTTGCAGGTGGCATTGTGCTGGCGTTTGCCCTTTGGGGCGTATTCTGGGTCGGAGACAAACTGTCGGCCATGATGTTCGACTTCGCTCGCCCTCAGGTGGATTCGGTCTATTCCATGAAAACGGGGCTTCCGGGATGGCTAATAGCGCTCCTGCTTCTATGCCTCATAGGGCCGGCGGAGGAATTCTTCTGGCGTGGGTACGTTCAGAGGACCATGAGCAAGCTCCTCTCGGGCAAAAAGTTCGGAGCCGACATTGCGTTTGCGCTCACTGCCGTCATTTACGCCCTCGTGCATATATGGTCCTTCAACTTCATGCTGGTGATGGCGGCGCTCGTCGCCGGCGTCGTGTGGGGCTTCGTCTACCGTCTTCAGCCCAAGGCTCTCCCGGCTCTGATTGTGAGCCACGCGCTCTGGGATGCGCTTGTGTTCGTAATCCTGCCTATTTGAGGTAGTCTGACAGAAACTCCTCCCTCTCCGCGCTCCACGACTTTTCCAGCCACATGGCATGAGAGCATGTGGGGACGCAAAAATAGCGTTTTTCTTTGGAACCGAGGTTGTTGTAGATAGAGAAATTGGTATGGGGCGGGCAGGTTTCGTCCTGCAGGCCGAACGACATGTACACAGGGCACTCTACGCGGGGAGCGAAATTCTTGATGTCGAAATACGATAGCATTTCGAACAGGGCGTCGCGGTCGAGGCCTTCGGCGTCGGCCTGCTCGAACACCTCGTGGACTGGCCACCATACGATGCGTGCATAGTCTTGATAATCACCGAGGAAAGGTACGGACGGAGCGATGGCCCTGATGCGTTTGTCAAGGGCCGCGGCAAGGAAGGTAAAGGCGCCTCCCTGGCTTTCGCCCCATGCGACGATACGGCTGGCGTCGGTCTTTTCCAGTCCGGCCACGAAATCTACCGCGCGTTTGACGTCGCAGAACGCCCCGCGGTAGTAGAACTCTTCCTTGCTTGCAAGCCCCCTGTCAATCCATCGCTGTGCAGGATCCTTGAATATGCCTTGCTCGCGTACGCTGACGAGGTACTCGATTCTGTCGGGAGCTCCCGACGGGTCGAACCAGTAGGGTTCGGCGCCGTAGCCCATGTAAACGATGACTGCCGGGTACTTGCCCTCTTTGACCGGGACCGACAGGATACCGCCTGCGATGGCTCCGCCAAGCGACTTGTAACTAACATTGTAACAGGTCCTCAGCTCGTTGGAATACTCAGGGACCTCGGTCAGGACGGGCTCCAGGGGCACTTCGGCCAGTTGCTTGAATGTTTCTTCCCAGAAGGCGTCAAAGTCGGGACGGGCATCGACGGGGCTCACTACATCATCGGGCCTGACGCCTATGTTCCATCGGATGCTGTCGCGCAGCCGTACCTGATAGAATCCCGGCTCCAGACTCCCGAGCCGCACGTTTATCGTACTGTCCTCTGCCACGCTGATATCTTTTGACAGTACCACGACGGGCTCCTGGGCCATCAGCGAAAGGTCCGTCACCAGCTGCAGCGTCGCCGGCCCGGGGGCGGCATCGACATGCGTGCTGAGCGTATACGGCCCTTGTGCGGTAAACAGCCAACCGAGGTCGGGATGTGACTCCCCGGTGGGGGGAGTGACGTTTTCTTGGCAGGAACAAAGCAGCAGGATTGCGGCTGCGAGCATTAATCTTCTGGTCATAGGTTGATAATTCAGAAAGTGTATCCAAACGAAACTGCGGCTCCGTATCCAAAACTTCCCTGCGATGACAGTTGACCGATGACGGGACCACCGGGCCGGCGGTCAGGACGAATCCTGCTATTTGCCGGCAATGCATAAAATATTGATATCAATAACAAAACCCCGATGGCCCGGAGGCCATACGGGGTTTTGAAAAAGAACTAACTCTTACTCGGAGAGTTTCTTGTAAGTGTTGTAGCGGATCTTTGCAAACTCCTCGGTCTTGGCGAGCAGTTCGCCGGCGGACTCGGGATAGAGTTTGCTCAGGGATGCGAAACGCACCTCGCCCTTGAGGAAGTCCTGGAACTTGGTCCAGTCAGGTTCCTTGGAGTCGAGGCTGAACGGGTTCTTGCCGGCCTCTTCGAGGAGAGGATTGTAACGGTAGAGGTGCCAGTATCCGCAATCGACTGCGAGTTTCTCCTCCCTCTGGCTCAAGCCCATGCCGGCCTTGAGACCATGGTTGATACAAGGAGCGTACGCAATGATGAGGGAAGGTCCGTCGTAGGCCTCGGCCTCCTTGATGGCGTTCATGTACTGTACGGGGCTTGCACCCATTGCGACCTGGGCCACATAGACGTAGCCGTAGCTCATCGCCATCATGCCGAGATCCTTCTTGCGGATCTTCTTGCCGGAGGCGGCGAACTTGGCGATTGCGCCTGCAGGGGTGGCCTTGGAGGACTGGCCGCCGGTATTGGAGTAAACCTCGGTGTCGAGTACCAGGATGTTTACGTTCTCACCGCTGGCAAGCACGTGGTCGAGACCGCCGTAGCCGATGTCGTAGGAGGCACCGTCGCCGCCGAAGATCCACTGGCTGCGTGCAGGGATGAACTGCTTGAGGGCGAGGAGGCTCTTTGACACATCGCATCCGCAGGCCTCCATGAGAGGGACGAGCTTGTCGCAGACCTCGCGGGTGACTGCGTAGTCGCCGCGGTTGTCGAGCCACTTCTGGTAGAGTTCCTTCATTTCGGGAGTACACTTCTCGCATTCGAGACCTTTCTGCATGTAGCGGGCTACAGTCTCGCGGATGCGCTCGCTGCCGAGCCTCATGCCCAGACCGAATTCGCAGAAGTCCTCGAAGAGGGAATTCTGCCATGCGGGACCGTGACCCTTGGCGTTGGTGCAGTAAGGGGATGCAGGGAAGGATGCGCCGTAGATGGAAGAGCATCCGGTGGCGTTGGCAATCATCATGTGGTCGCCGAAGAGCTGGGTGATGTTCTTGATGTACGGAGTCTCACCGCAGCCTGCGCAGGCGCCGCTGAACTCGAAGAGAGGCTGGGCGAACTGTGCGGCCTTCATGTTGGATTTGGGATCCAGAGGGGTCTTGTAACCGACCTTGGAATTGAGGTAGTCGAAGTTTGCCTGCTCGGCGGCGTTGTCC
>CAMOGR010000079.1 GCA_946614205.1 uncultured Bacteroidales bacterium
GCGGTAGGACTCCTTGCGGGCACCTACGAATTCCACTTCGTCGCCCTTGTAATGGAGCATCGCCGTGCCGAAATTCTTGAAGTAGGAAACCTTGGCTCCGCTGCGCTCCCCCACAGCACGGGCAAAGTCGATGCCGCTGCCTTCCACGACTATGTCTACGTCGGAAGAAGGCCGCCCGAGCAGGCAGTCCCGCACGTAACCTCCTATTACAAAGGCACGTACACCGAGCTCGCCGGTCAGCTCGCTAACCAGGTGGAAAATGGGTTTCTGAAGGAATTGAGGCATCAGTGTTGGCATAGCATCGAGTCGTAATCGGGTAAGTTATCGACTGGCACGAAGGCGGAGCCGCTGCGGCGGAACACCATCGTGGAGCCTCCGTTGGTGAGTATTATCCAGCGGACGCTCAGGCAGGCGTCGTAGCGCATGGCCTGACGGGCGACTGCAGGGGTCAGCGGAACGTCGGGGCGTTTGCATTCCACGACAGCAAGAGGATTGCCGCTGCGGTCGTAGACGAGTATGTCGGCCCTGTAGCTTTTGGCTCCGAAACGCAGGCCGGCCTCGCTCATCATGAGATGGGCAGGTACGCCGCGCCCCGCCGTAAGTTCACCGATGAACCACTGGCGGACCCTCTCTTCGGGAGTGTCGGCTACAGCCTTGCGGCGCAACGGGTCGAACAGCGTACTCATCTGGGGGCAAGGTATTTGGCTGTAAACGTATCGGCTCCGGCAAGCTGCTCGGGAGTCCCCTCGAAGACAACCTGCCCGCCGCGGTCTCCGGCATCGGGTCCGAGGTCGATTATCCAGTCGGCGTTGCGTATAACGTCGGGGTTATGCTCCACTACGACCAGGGAGTGTCCGGCCTCGAGAAGGGCGTCGAAACTCTGGAGGAGTTTCTCTACGTCGTAGAAATGAAGGCCTGTCGTGGGCTCGTCGAAAATGAAGAGGATGCGGTCCCCTTTCCGGTTCTGGCGGCTCTGCCCGAGGAACCACGCCAGTTTGATGCGCTGGCTTTCGCCGCCCGAAAGGGTGCTGCTGCTCTGTCCAAGACGTATATACCCCAACCCGACGTCAAGCAGTGGTTTCAGACGCTCCGCGACAAGCTTCGCCTCGGGCTCGGGGCCTTGAGAAAAGAACTCCGAGGCCTCGCGGACGCTCATGTTGAGGATGTCGTCGATATTCTTGTCCCGGTAGCGGACTTCAAGCGTTTCGGGCTTGAAACGCTTGCCGCCGCATTCGTCGCAGACCATGGTAACGTCTGCCATGAACTGCATCTCTATCTTTACCGTACCCTCACCCTGGCATTCAGGGCACCGGCCGCCGTCGGTATTGAAACTGAAATAGTTGGGGCCGAACCCGTTGATGCGCGCATACTGCTGCTGGGCAAGCAGTTCCCTTATGGGGTCGTAAGCCTTGAGATAGGTGACGGCGTTGGAGCGGGAACTGCGGCCGATGGGATTCTGGTCGACGTACTCCACCCGCTGGATACGGTCCACGTTGCCGCCGAGCGCCTTGAACACTCCGGGCAGGTCGCCTGATTCTTCCAGACGGCGCTTCATGGCGGGATACAGGATATCGCCCACGAGGCTCGATTTGCCGGAGCCGCTGACGCCCGTCACAACGGTCAGCACTCCGAGAGGTATGGCCACGTCGATGTCGCGCAGGTTGTGCTCCCGTGCGCCTTCTATCCTGATGCTGTAGGTCCAGGGACGGCGGCTGCGGACGTAACGGTGGCGCCCGCCGTCGAGGTACTGAAGGGTAAGGGAATCCTTCGGGCGCTCCTTGGTTATCGCATCTGGAGGCCCCTGGTATATTACCCGGCCGCCGAATTCACCCGCAAGCGGGCCCATGTCAATCAGCTGGTCGGCGGCGCGTATTATCTCTTCGTCATGCTCCACCACTATGACGGTGTTGCCCAGGTCGCGAAGGCGCTTCAGGACGTTGATAAGGCGTTCTGTGTCGCGCGGATGCAGGCCTATTGAAGGTTCGTCGAGTATGTACATCGACCCGACAAGGCTCGAACCGATGGCGGTCACAAGATTGATCCTCTGGCTCTCGCCCCCGCTGAGGGTGTTGCAGGCACGGTTGAGGGTAAGGTAGCCGAGGCCTACGTCGCATATACAGCGCAGACGGTTCAGTATCTCCGCCCGCGGTTCGGCGGTTATCTCCTGCTCGGAAGGGGTAAGCTGGAGGTTCTCGAAGAAAACGAGCATTTCTTCCACGCTCATTGCCAGCAGGTCCGCTATAGTCTTGCCGCCGACACGGACGTACAGGGCCTCCTTGCGAAGGCGGGAGCCCTTGCATGAGTGGCATGTGGTGCGGCCGCTGAAACGGCTGAGCATGAATTTGTACTGTATCTTGTAGCGCTGGGTCTCCACCCACTCGAAGAACTCGTTGATGCCGAACAGCTGATTCTCGTCCTGGGAGGGATTGCGGGCATTCCAGATTACGTCCTTCTCCCGGTCGCTCAGTTCACACCAGGGCTTGAAGGCGTCGATGCCGTACTTGGGGGCGAGGCGAACCAGATGGTCCTTGAACCATCCCATCTTCTCCCCTCTCCAGCAGGCGATTGCGCCGTCGTAGATGCTCTTGGTCTTGTCGGGCACTACAAGGTCTTCGCTTATGCCTATTATCTTGCCGAGACCGCCGCATACCGGACATGCGCCCAGCGGGCTGTTGAAGCTGAACAGGAAATCGTCGGGTTCGATGAACTTGATGCCGTCACGCTCGAAACGGCTGCTGAATGCACGCCTGATGCCGTCCCTGGTTGCGATCGCCATAAGTCCCTCTCCCCTTGTGAAGGCATCGGAAAGGCTCGCCAGAAGGCGCTGGCGGTCGTCAAGGTCCCGGAAACGGTCGACAAGGAGCCAGGCGTCTGCGGGGTCCTCACCGTTTTTCAGGACATCTTCAATCTTCCTCGGTTCACCGTCAGCCCAGAGGCGGTTGTATCCGTCTTCCTTGAGCTGGAGGAGGAGCTCGGTGTGGTCGGTGCGCGTGCGCCAGTGAAGGTCCGAAAGGATGAAACGGTCGTCAGGTTCCTGGGACTGCAGCCAGTTCAGGACGTCCTGAACCGATTCCTTGCGCACTTCTCCGCCGGACACAGGGCTGTAGGTCCGACCGACGCGGGCAAATATAAGCCGAAGGTAATCATATACTTCCGTAGTCGTGGCCACAGTGGACCGGGGATTCTTTATGTTTACTTTCTGCTCTATGGCTATTGCCGGAGGGATGTCTTCTATCCCGTCTACGTCGGGTTTGCTCATGCGGCCGAGGAACTGGCGCGCGTAGGAACTCAGGCTTTCTGCAAAACGGCGCTGGCCTTCGGCAAACAAAGTGTCAAAAGCCAGGCTGGACTTGCCGCTTCCTGATATGCCGGTAATAACCACCAGCTTGCCCCGCGGAATTTCCAGCGTTATATTCTTGAGGTTGTTAACCCTTGCACCCTTTATCAACATAGATTGCAAAAATACTAAATTTTCCGCTATTTGCATCTATGCGTAAAGCAGCAGAACACGCTAAGAAGAGCGGAACAGGATGGCCAGCACTGCGAACAGACCGAGAGCGAATGGATAATAGAGGTGGCCGATAATCGACACTGCAGAAACCCCGGCGAGTCCCGAGGCCATGAGCATCTGCGCCCCGTAGGGTATTATCCCCTGCACGAGGCAGCTGAAGGTGTCGAGTATGCTTGCGGTTCGGCTCGGATTGAGTCTG
>CAMOGR010000080.1 GCA_946614205.1 uncultured Bacteroidales bacterium
CCGTGGCTGCAACGGCAGTCTTAGGCGATGCGGCGGCCGGAGCGGGGACAGTTTTGCTGTCGGGCACCCCGCCGAGGAAAGCCAGCCTCATGAGGGCGAACTCTATATGCAGCCGCTGGTTGGTGGAAGCACGGTAGCCGGCCTCGCACTGGGATACCACTCCGAGGGCGTCGAAGAGGAACTTCACGCTGCAGCGTCCGGCCTGCTCGCGGTAGCGTTCCCTCAGGGAAGCCGGAAGGTCGAGCAGGGAGTCGAGCCCGCCGGTGCGGCTCACCAGCAGATCGCGCAGGTGGCTGCCAAGCGAGGACACGAAATGCAGCGCGTTGAAGCCCTTGGACAGAATCTCGTCGAAAATGAGCATCGCAGTGCCGTAGTCTGCTGCGAGGAATGCGTCGACCAGGCGGAAACTGTATTCGTAATCGAGCACTCCGAGGTTGCGCACCACGTCTTCGTATTTGATGGAGGTGCCGCAGAAGGCTACGGTCTGGTCGAAGATGGTGAGGGCGTCACGCATGGCGCCGTCGGCCTTGTGGGCTATCACGTGGAGGGATTCGTCATCCACGTTCACCCCTTCCTTGCCGGCGATGGTGCGAAGGTTGCGCACGATGTCGGGGATGCTGATGCGGTTGAAGTCGTAGGTCTGGCAACGGCTCAGGATGGTGGGGATGATCTTGTGCTTCTCCGTGGTGGCCAGGATGAAAATGGCGTGTGCGGGAGGCTCCTCGAGAGTCTTGAGGAAGGCGTTGAATGCAGACTGGGTGAGCATGTGTACCTCGTCTATGATGTACACGCTGTACTTGCCCACCTGAGGGGGAATCTGCACCTGCTCCATAAGGGCCTTGATGTCTTCTACGCCGTTGTTGGACGCGGCGTCAAGCTCATGTATGCAATAGGAACGGCCCTCGCGGAAGGATACGCACGATTCGCATTCGCCGCAGGGTTCCATGTCGGGACCGGGATTGGCGCAGTTGATAGTCTTGGCGAAGATGCGCGCGGCACTGGTTTTGCCTACACCCCTTGGGCCGCAGAATAGATACGCATGCGCAAGCTGGCCGCGCATGATTGAGTTCTTGAGAGTGCGGGCAATATTGTCCTGGCCAATGAGGCTCTCAAAGGAATCAGGGCGGTATTTGCGGGCGGAAACTATATACTGTGCCATATATTTTTTTACAAATGTAGTGAAAATTCTTAACTTTGCCGTTATGAAACGTGAGTTTGGAAAAATACTGTTCCTGATGACGCTGCTGCTCGTTCCGGCGCTTTGTCAGGCGCAGATGAAAATATACACGAAGAGCTACAGGATACAGGATTTCAGGAGCAGGACTACAAGAATCGTGCTCGACGGCCCGACGGAGCTTACAGTCCCCCTCAGGGAAGAAGTCACCTCGCTCTGGACCGTCTCCCCCTACGAATTCTGCAGCGCAGCAGAATACGAAAAGCTCAAGACCGACCCCGACAGCTATTTCCTCCGTGCAGTCACCTCCAAGGGCATAATAAGCCTGGAGCTTGCAAAAGGCGGCCGCGAGGGCGATTCCAACACCCTCAAGAAGCCTCTTTCACTCGTCACCGTACCGATTGCCGGAGAGAACAGCCTCGGGACGCTGCAATACATGGCAGCCTGGGTAAGCATAGTGCAGGACTACATAGATTCCGCCATCGGTTCGGAAAGGGTCGCCTATTCGGGAATAGGCACGATAAGGGTTCCGAGGCCCGCAATGCTGAAAATCATACGCGACCCCCAGGAGGCGGCCATAGCCTTCCGCAACGCCGATGCGCTCACCGCAGTGGAAATTACCATTACGCCCGACGGAACGAATGCCACAAGGCCACGCTACAGGTATATCATCGGGACGGACAATTACGCCCTCTACGCATTCAGGAAGTAATGACGATCTGCACGACCAACCCCGACGGCAGCGGCGCAGCCCCAGTTAGCCTCCAGGAATACATAGAGCACAAAATCGGCAGTCCGCTCCGTGCAATCGACGCCGACAGCCACGAGCGTTTCCTCGTAATCGAGGCGGAGGCCCTCCGCGACCTCGTAGTCATGGCAGAGGTTTCCGGCATCGGTGCGAATACAGTCCCCTGCCCCCACACCCTGGACAATCCTGACTGCGGGCGCATCATACGGGATCACTGCAGAATCATCCGATAAAAAAGGAAGCCGGCAGAAAACTGCCGGCCTCTTTCTCTTTAAAGATATAATCCTGAATTATTTAGCAGATTCAGTTGCCTCGGGGACGTACTTGCCTACGTGCTCCACGATAACGTCGAAGATAAGGGTGGAGTTAGGCTCGATGCCGGGACGGCCCTGCTCGCCGTATGCGAGGTTTGCAGGAACGTAGAGCTCGATGTGACCGCCCTCACCTACGAGCTGCAGACCCTCGGTCCAACCGGGGACTACGGAGTTGAGAGGGAAGCGGGCTGCATCAGCGCCTTCAGCGGTCTCGTCGAACACGGTACCGTCAATGAGGGTGCCCTTGTAGCGGACAGCCACGGTATCGGTGCTGGCGGGCTTGAGGTTCTCGTTGCCGGCCTCGATGATTTTGTACTGAAGACCGCTCTCGGTCTGCTGAACGCCTGCCTTCTTGAGGTTGGCGGCAAGGAACTTCTCACCAGCCTCTTTGTTGGCGAGGAGCTTGTAGTTGTGCCTCTTCTCAAGGTAGCCGTTGAAGACATCGTTGATCTTGCTGGGAGCAATCTTGAACTGGGTGTCGAAATCGGGGCTGCGGAAATCACCCTTTGCGTTGACGAAATCCTTGATACCGGCAATCATCTTGGTGTAGTTGATGTCACCGAAATCGTAACCCTTGATAAAGCTGCCGAAGTTGACACCGATGAGATAGCTGACGCTGTCTATTTCTGCCTTGGTAGGAGTGAAATCCTTGAGTGTCTTGACAGTCTGGTCGGCGGCAGCTTCCTCGCTGCCGTCAGTTGCGGGCTCGGCGTTCTTGGGGGTGCAGGCAACCATTGCTGCACAGAACGCGAGAGCAAAGAAGAATTTGTTTGTTTTCATTAATTTATAAATAGTTAAACTTTAAAGATTCCAGGCGAGTGCGGAGGCGCCGAGGATGGCGGCGTCGGACTCCGACAAGCTTGAGTACATGAGTTTTACCTTGTCTTTCCACAGGGGCAGCACGTTCTCGTTCATTGCTTTCTCGATGGGCCCGGTAAGGAATTCCCTCGCGCGGGCAAGGCCGCCGAAGAGCACTATGGCCTCGGGAGCGGAGAAAGCTATGAAGTCGGCGAAGCTGCGGCCGAGGATGGTGCCGGTGTATTCGAAAATCTCGAGCGCCATCTTGTCTCCGGACTTTGCAGCCTCGTAGACATCTTTGGAAGTTATGTTCTCGCGGAGACTCAGCAGGGATGATTCCTCGGGGTGCTGGTCGAGCCACTCGACTGCCGTGCGGGCGACTCCGATAGCGGAGCAGTAAGCCTCGAGGCAGCCCAGCTTGCCGCAGCCGCAGCGACGGCCGCCGCGCACTGCGCAGGTATGGCCGAGCTCGCCGGCGAAACCGTCATGGCCGTAGAGCACTTTGCCGTCAATCACGATGCCGCTGCCGACACCGGTGCCGAGGGTTATCATGATGAAATTCTTGAGTCCCTTGGCGGCTCCGTAGGTCATTTCGCCGACGGCGGCCGCATTGGCGTCGTTGGTGAGAGCCACGGGCATGCCTTCCATGGCCTCGGAGAGCATGGATGCGAAGGGAACGTTGCCCTCGTGCGCCCATGAGAGGTTGGGGGCCTGCTTGATTTCTCCGGTGTAATAGTTGCCGTTGGGGGCGCCGACGCCGATGCCGCGAATCTGACCCTGGAGGTCGGAGTCGGAAATCAGCTTCTGAAGCGTACCGGCAAGCGCACTGACGAATGAAGGGGCGTCATCGTGCTTGTTTGATACCAGGATGCTCTGGGCGAGCACCTCGCCGCGGGCGTTCACTATGCCGCACTTGGCGGTCTGGCCGCCGATGTCTATACCTAAAACGTAAGGTTTTTCCATGATTCGCTTATTCTGTAGGGATATCCTTGTTGACGTTCTTGCTGCCTACGAGTGCGTAGAAGATGAGGTATGCCAGGCAGGCGATGAGCACCCAGTAGCTCTGCAGGGAACCGACGGCGTCGGCCAGTGCGTTCTGCACGAAGGGGATGATGCCGCCGCCGCAGACCAGGGTCATGAAGATGCCGGATGCGGCTGCAGTGTACTTGCCGAGGCCTTCAGCGGAGAGGTTGAAGATGGAACCCCACATGACCGAGGTGCACAGACCGCAGATTGCCAGGAACACCAGGCTCACGGGAACCTTGCCGATGACTGCCGTCTGGGGCAGGAAAATAGCGATGAGGATGAAAACGATGGCAGCTGCCGAGGTATAGAGGAGCATGTTCTTGCTGGAGACCCTGGCGCCGATGGAAGCACCGATGAGACGTCCTGCAAGCATGCAGAGCCAGTATGCGCTGATAAGGGTGCCGGTAAGGGCGGGGCCTACGCTTTCGAGGCCGGAGAAGTATACGTTGGCGGTGTTGGGAATACCGACTTCGATACCCACATAGAAGAAGATTGCGATGGCGCCGAGCACGAAATGACGGAAGCTCAGAGGGCTGTAAGGATCCTTGACGGCCTTGCCTGCCTTGCGGGCGGCCTTCTCCTCCGGAGTCTCCATGTGAGGCTCGGGTATCTTGGTGAGGGAAATGACCACGAATGCGATGGCGAAAATCACCATGGCGATAATCATCACGGGAGCAGCCTTGGCTACGGTTGCATCCTGAATGCTGCCGCCGACGAGCCAGCCCACGAGGAAGGGAGCGATGGTGCCGCCGATGGAGTTGCAGGAGCCACCCCACTGGATAAGCTGGTTGCCCTTATTGCCGCCGCCGCCGAGAGTGTTGAGCATGGGGTTGACGACTATGTTGAGCATGCACATGGAGAAGCCTGCGATGAATGCGCCTGCGACGTACACTGCAAAGGACTCGACGTAACCGGAAAGGAACTGTATGGCAACGCCGACGAGACCGACCACGACGGCGGCCAGGGCAGTGAATTTGTAACCTTTGCGGCGCAGGATGATACCTGCGGGGATGCCCATGCAGGCATAAGCGATGAAGTTGGCGAGAGTACCGAGCTGGCTGAGGGCCTTGCTGGCACCGAACTGGTTGGTCACGACCACGCCCATGGAGCCGGCGAGGTTGGTGACGAAGGCAATCATGAAGAACAGGGCAAAGCACACCGCAATTGCGGGCGTGTAGTTCTTGCTGGAAGCGGTCTTAGTCATATTGTACTATTATTTAAGTGATTGTATATTCTTTGGGTTGTAGATGTCCTTGCCCTCGGCGGTCATGGCGTAGGCAATGCGGTCCTTGTAGAACTTCTCCACCTTGCCGCGGACCATCTTGGAAGTGGTGTTGAGCATGCCGTTCTGCTCAGTAAACGGAGTGTCTCCGACGATGATGGCGGCGGGAAGCCACTTCTCGGGGAAAAGACCCTGGTGACGGCCGCCCGGACGGTAGGAGTCGACCTCGGCCTGAATCAGTGCGAGCTGGGCCCTGAGTCCATGCTCCGACGAAGGGTCGATGCCCTTGGCCTGCACCGCCTCGGCGAGGGCCGACTTGGCGGGAATGACGAGCACTGCGGTCCAGGGGCTCTGGTCGTTGTACAGGAGGGAGGCGTCGATGAAGCGGGAACCGTCGGCAAGGCTGTCCTCGTAGCCCTCGGGAGAATATTTCTCGCCGTCGGAGGAAATGAGGAGGCTCTTGAAACGGCCTGTGACATACAGGTAGCGCGTATCTTCAGTGCAGATGTAGCCGCGGTCTCCGGTGTGCAGCCAGCCGTCGACAATAGCGGCGGCGGTGGCTTCGGGGTTCTTCCAGTATCCGGCCATCACGTTCTCGCCGCGGATGACGATTTCTCCGGTCTGGCCTGCGGGAAGAGAGGAGCCGTCCTCCGCGCAAATCTTGATATCCATGGGCTGCACGGTGCGTCCGGAAGAGCCGAAGCGCGCATGGCCCGCTGAATTGGAACAGATTACAGGAGTGGCCTCCGAAAGGCCGTAGCCCTGGAAAATGGGCATGCCTATGGCGCAGAAGTATCTCTGAAGCTCGATGTCAAGCAGGGCGCCGCCGCCCACGAAGAACTTGAGGCGGCCGCCGAAGGATTCCCTTATGTTGCTGAATACCAGCTTGTCCATCAGCGACATGATGGGCTTGCGCCAGAACAGCTTCCACGCAGGACGACCCATGTTGTAGTATTCCCTGTTGTACTTGATGGCATTGCGCAGGGCGAACTCGTAAAGGCGCTGCACGCCCTTTCCCTTCTTGTGTATACCGGCCTCGATTCCCTTGCGGAAATTGCGGGAAATCGCGGGGACGGAGAGCATAAGGTGGGGCCGCGTCTCGCGTATGGCGATCGGAATGTTCTTGAGCATTGTGACCGCATTCTTGCCGCCGGGAACCGTGGCGACGCTGCCTCCGTG
>CAMOGR010000081.1 GCA_946614205.1 uncultured Bacteroidales bacterium
TGTCCCCCGCTTCCCGGAGCAGCTGCTCCACAAGCACGTCATGCTTGACTACGGCCTTGTCGTATCCGGGGCGGGACGTTTTGAGTGAGTCTTCCGTCTGGGCGGAGAGAAGCGCCGGCAGGGCCAGCAACAGTGCGGTTGTCAGGAATCTCTTCATCAGGCACGCACTCCTCCGAAGCGGGTTTCGATGATTTCCTGGGTTTCTTTTATCTTCTGCTCCAGGATGCGCTCGTCGGTGGCTTCGCAGATGAAGCGCAGATAGGGCTCCGTATTGGAAGGACGGATGTTGAACCACCAGAGGGGGAACTCGGCCCTGTAGCCGTCGAAGTCCATGAAAGCCTCGGCCTTCTCGGAAGCGAGGAAATGGTCGCGGACAGCGTCCATCGCACCCTTCTTGTCCTCTACGCGGAAGTTGATTTCGCCGGAGTTTTTGTAACGGGTGATCTTGTCGATTTCGCCGCTGAGGGTGAGGCCTTTCTTCTTGAGAGCGGAGACGATACGGAGCACGATGATGGATGCCAGCATGCCGCTGTCGGAGTAGAAGAAGTCCTTGAAATAGTAGTGTCCAGCAAGTTCGCCTCCCCAGAGACCGTCTATTTCGCGGAGCTTGGTGGCTGCGAAGGCACGGCCGACCCTCCAGGTATGAAGCTCGGCGCCGTACTTGGAAAGCCACTCGCCCACTGCCTTTGAAGAACGGATTTCCTGGAGCACGCGGGGGTTCTTCTCCCCTCTCTCGTCGCAGAAATAGTATGCCATGAGGGCGATGACCAGGTCGGGGGCGACGAAGCGTGCCTTGTCGTCCACGAACATCACGCGGTCGGCATCGCCGTCGTAGATGACGCCTATGTCGGCCTTCCTGTCGCGGACAAGCTGCTTGAGAGGCTCCACGTTCTTGGGAATGAGCGGATTGGGCTCATGGTTGGGGAAGCGGCCGTCGATGGTGTCGAAGATGTAGGCCGGAGCGTCGCCGTAAACTTGCTTGACGAACAGGCAGCTCATGCCGTTGGAACAGTCGATGGCGATATTGAGGTTGCTCAGGTCGGGCTTGTATCCGAGGAGGAACTTCACATAGTCGTCGTAAATGTCTTTGTGCTCCACCTTGCCCCTGCGCTCTGCAACAGGAGTGGGACGGCCTTCGTCTATCCATTGCTTGATCTGGCCCAGGCCGGTGTCCAGGCCCACGGGAAGAGCGTTCTCGCGGGATACCTTCATGCCGTTGTATTCGGCGGGATTGTGGGATGCGGTAATCTGGACTGAAGCCTTGTAGCCGTAATTGGCCGTGCCGAAATAAACGAGGGGCGTACTGCTGAGGCCGATATCGTGTACGTCGGCGCCGGCGTCGGTTATGCCCTTTACGAGGTAATCATGTATTTCATCGGAGGATGTGCGGCAGTCCCTGCCGACGAGGACGGTGTCTGCACCAAGCAGACCGGGAAGGAAGTAACCTACCTTGTAAGCCACGTCCTTGTCGAAATCCTTATTGTAGATTCCGCGGATGTCGTATGCGTGAAAAGCTCCCATATTGTTGATTATTATATTCGGTTGTGAATTTACAAAGATAACTAACTTTTGCGAAAATTGCAATGCAGACGGTCCAAGGTGGCATATTCCGGATTTTATCGCTATCTTTGCAGCTCCGATGCATACATGGTTCAAAATAGCTGCGGCAGCCCTCTCGGGGCTTCTCCTGTCTTCCTGCGGCGTGGTGCGTCTGCGCAATTCCCCGCACTACTATGCAGGTTCTCCCGTACAGGAGGGATACTCCCCCGCCGGAACGGTCAGGGAAGTCTACTACGGCTGCTCGGTCCCCGGCCCCACCTACAGGCGCATGATCGTATACCTGCCGCCGGGATACGACGCCGCGGGCAGCAGGCGCTATCCGGTGATGTATCTGCTGCACGGCGCACGGGGGCACGAGACATCCTGGATAAAGAAAGGGCGCGTATTCGAAATCACAGACAGCCTGTACGCCTGCGGGGCGGCAAGGCCCATGATTCTGGTGCTGCCCAACATGAACCAGTACGACAGCGACATCGACATGGAGAACTCCCGCCTCAAGGACGCCTTCGAATCGATAATGGAGATTGACGGACGGGTCGAATGCGGCTTCGTGGACGACGTGGTAAGCACAGTGGACAGCCTTTTCCTCACTTTGCCCGGAAAAGAGAACAGGGCCATAGCAGGACTGTCCATAGGCGGCACCCAGAGCGCCGTCATATCCGCCAGGTCCGCGGATATCTTCGGCAACGTCGGCATGCTTTCGCCATGCTTCACGCTTGCCGGTCTTCCCAACCGCTACCGCCGGGAGACCTACGGCACATTCCCCGGAAGCGTCCCGGCCCAGTTCGAGGGCACCGTAACCGATTACAGTATCTACGTCGGGCAGAGCGACTTCCTGAAGTTTACCGTGGACTCATACGACAGATACCTCACCCGCAAAGGATGCTCCCACGATTACACGGTCATGCCGGGCGCCCACAAATGGACCATGTGGAGAAAGGCCTACGCAGACTACCTGACAAAGGTATTCAAGTGAATTTGGGAATACAGGTATTGCAGAAAAGAAATTTATTCGTATCTTTGCAATCTCTAACACGGTGCGATTAGTTCAGTTGGTAGAGCACCAGATTGTGGTTCTGGGTGTCGTGGGTTCGAGCCCCACATCGCACCCCAAAGC
>CAMOGR010000082.1 GCA_946614205.1 uncultured Bacteroidales bacterium
AGGTAGCCGAGCTCGCCCTGCTTGCGGCGGAGGAAGTTCTCGAGGATGTTGCGCATGACGGCGCCGCGGGGCAGCCAGAGAGGCAGGCCGAGGCCGACGCGGGACGAGAAGGTGAAGAGCTCCATCTCCTTGCCGAGCTTGCGGTGGTCGCGCTTCTTGGCCTCCTCAAGAACCTTGAGATACTCGTCGAGCATGCTCTTCTTGGGGAAGGTGACGCCGTAGATGCGGGTGAGCTGCTGCCTGTCCTGGTCGCCCTTCCAGTATGCGCCGGCTATGGCGGTGAGCTTGACGGCCTTGATGTCATCGGCATGCTTGAGGTGAGGGCCGCGGCACAGGTCGGTGAAGCGACCGTTGGTGTAGAAGCTAATCGTACCGTCCTCCAGGTCCTGGATAAGTTCGACCTTGTACGGGTCGCCTTTTTCGGTGAAATACTTGAGGGCGTCGGCCTTGGACACCTCCTTGCGTTCGAAGGTCTCCTTGGTGCGCGCGAGCTCTATCATCTTGTCCTCAATGGTCTTGAGGTCGGTTTCGCTGATTGTGCGGTCGCCCAGGTCCACGTCGTAGTAGAATCCGGTCTCGACTGCAGGGCCGACGCCGAAGCGGACGCCGGGATAAAGGGCCTCCAGGGCCTCTGCCATAAGATGTGCGGAAGAGTGCCAGAAGATATGTTTGGCCTCTTCGTCTTCCCAGGGACGGACAGAGCCGTCAGTAAAAGCTAATGTCAACATATATTAGTTAGATATTGCAACCTGCAAATTTACGAATAATATCTGAAAAATCCTTATCTTTGTGACATGGAAAGAAAGACAATATGGAACGACGCCCTGCGTACCGGCCTTGCTCTCGGTGGCGTCAGCATCGCTTATACGCTACTGAACATACTGCTGTCCAAGCTCCAGGGAGGCACCGCCGTCTCGGTTCTGGTCAACGTTTCCGGAGTGATTCTCTGGGTCGTCAAGTTCTGGCTCTGCATACATCTGTTCAAGCTGTTCATGCAGAAGTTCGCCTCCTCGCACGACGGAGTGACCAACGCAGACACATTCCGTTACGGTATTGCCATGGCAGTACTTTCCGCCCTCGTGTATTCCGCATTCTACCTTGCGTGGGTGAGCCTCATACAGCCCGAAATGCTTACGGACGCCATCGACGTCGCACGCGAGGCTTATTCAAGCGTCCTTCCCGCCGACCAGCTGGAGGCCCTGGACGAGCTCGCACCCAGGCTCCCCGGCATGACATTCATTGCCAACCTGCTGTACTGCACCCTCTTCGGCACTGTGCTGTCGGCCATATTCAGCCGCAACATCCCTTCACGCAACCCCTTCACAGAAAGCGAATAACATGGATATTTCGGTAATAGTCCCCCTGCTCGACGAACGGGAGTCCCTTCCCGAACTGCACCGCCGGATAGCGGCCGTCATGGCCTCGGAAGGTCTTTCGTACGAAATCATTTTCATCGACGACGGCAGCACCGACGGCTCCTGGGACTGCATCCGCGAGCTCTCACAGCAGGATTCCTGCATTCACGGCATACGCTTCAGGCGCAACTACGGCAAGTCGGCAGCCCTGTACTGCGGCTTCGCCAAGGCCCAGGGCGACATTGTAGTCACCATGGACGCCGACCTGCAGGACGCTCCGGAGGAGATTCCCGAAATGCGCCGGATGATAATTGAAGAGGGATACGACCTCGTGAGCGGCTGGAAGCGGCACCGCAAAGACAACGCTCTCACCAAGAACCTTCCCTCCAAGCTCTACAACGCCACGGCCCGCCGCATCACCGGCATCAAGCTGCACGACATGAACTGCGGACTCAAGGCATACAGGCTCGAAGTCGTCAAGAATATAGAGGTATACGGCGAGATGCACCGTTACATCCCCTACCTCGCCAAGAACGCCGGTTTCGGCCGCATAGGCGAGAAGGCCGTTCACCACGAGAAGCGCAAGTACGGAAAGAGCAAATTCGGACTCGACCGCTTCGTAAACGGTTTCCTGGACCTCCAGAGCCTCTGGTTCCTGTCCACTTTCGGCAAGAAGCCCATGCATTTCTTCGGCACCACCGGCCTGGTGATGTTCCTCGTGGGATTCGTGATGACTGTATGGATAATTGTGGCCAAGCTGGTGCATCAGGCCCAGGGTGCGTACTTCCGCGCGGTTACCGACCAGCCGCTGTTCTACCTGGCGCTGCTGGCCGTAGTGCTGGGTACCCTGCTGTTCCTCGCCGGGCTGCTCGGAGAAATGATAGCACGCTCGTCCGTCGAGCGCAACCATTATAACATCAAGGACGAATTATGAGAATAGGCATCTGCAACGACCACGCCGGCACTGAATACAAGTTCAAGCTGGTGAAGTACTTGTCCGGCAAGGGCCACGAAGTGGTAAACTTCGGCACCGACGGAGTTGAATCCTGCGACTACCCCGATTTCGCTCACGCTCTGGCAAGAGCCGTCGAAAGCGGCGAGGTGGAGCTCGGCATCGCCATCTGCGGCACCGGCAACGGCATGGCCATGACCCTCAACAAGCATCAGGGAGTTCGCGCAGGGCTGGCCTGGAACACCGCCGTAGCCCATCTTGTGGCGGAGCACAACGCCGCCAACGTGCTCGTGGTCCCCGCCCGCTTCGCCTCCTACCATCAGGTAGTTTCCATGGTCCGGGAGTGGCTCGCCACCGACTTTGCCGGCGGACGGCACCAGAGAAGGATTGACAAGATCCCCGTAAGATAATGCTCTCACGCAATATCGAAGACTACCCCGACGGAATAGTGCTGCCGGTCGACAAGCCGTACCGCTGGACGTCCGCAGACCTCGTTCGCAAGATAAAATGGGCCGCGTGCAGGCATTTCGGCAAGAAGAACCTCAAGGTAGGCCACGCGGGCACGCTTGACCCGCTCGCAACCGGCATCCTGCTGGTCTGCATAGGGCCCGCCACGCGCCGCGCCGAGGCTCTTCAGGCATCGGCCAAACAATATCTCGCCGGAGTATGCTTCGGGGCCACGACCCCCTCGTACGACCTGGAGAAACCGGTCGACAGGGTGCTCGGGCTCGACGGCGTAACGCGCGAGAGCCTGCAGGCCGCACTTCCCCGCTTCGTGGGAGAGCAGATGCAGGTAGCTCCCCTGTTCAGCGCCAAGTCGGTGGACGGAGTGAGGGCTTACGAAACGGCACGCCGGCTGCTGCGAGAAGCAACTTTACGCGGAGAAGCCTTCGACCCCGGAGACATCCTCCAGTCATCCCTTATCAACATTTACGGACTCGAGCTGCTCAGCTTCGAAGAAGGTTTCCCCGGCGCCCCGCAGCCTGTCGAGGCAGGGCCTGGCAACGGACGCATCAACGTGGCCGACGTAAGCGGAGTGCCTCTGCGTCACGCACTTATACGCGTAGATTGCTCAAAGGGAACGTACATCCGTGCCCTTGCCAGGGACCTCGGAGAAGCCCTCGGCAGCGGCGCCTTCCTGGGCTCGCTCAGGCGTACCGCCAACGGCGGCTTCGGCATCGGCGAAGCCCTCAGCGTCGAGCAGGCTCTGGAACTGCTCGGCGCCAAGGGATAGAAGATCACTTAATCGGAATTTCTACTTCAAGTTGGACCAGGCCCCACGCATACTCTATCGCCAAAGGCACGTATATATTGAAACCCGTTCCGCCCATACTATTGGTATAGAACAACATATATTCTCCCAATTTATCTGCGGTCGAGATATCCAGCCACTGGTTGCCCCTCTCTATTCTGGTACTACTTTCTAATAGCAACACCATTATATTAGGGTCAACGAAACGCTGCGAGCTGCCGGAATAGCTTGCCGTTATCCCATGAGTATCAACATATATCCTGCTGATTCCGTAATAGCCGTACCATTCTATATTGCCCAGCACCCCATTGTATACATTGGGAACAAATGAATTGCTTGCAGAATCATAGCTGAACAGACTGTACCCTGC
>CAMOGR010000083.1 GCA_946614205.1 uncultured Bacteroidales bacterium
CCGCCTCCGCAAAAAGGAATGCAGCTGGTCGCATAAGCGACCGGCTGTTTTTGGCTTCCGGCGGCAGCCAAGCTTGCTTGGATGACGTTGGAAGACGAAAACAGCCAGTTGACCCTGTGGGTCAACAGCTGCATTCTATGCTTTGCAGGGCCCCTGGCCAAGGGATGTCGGAGGGCTTTGCCCGACGAAATCCCGGGAGGCGGAGGGATAGGAATACCTTTGCTCCCGGCACGCGCACAAGTTCTTTAGAATACTCTTTGTTTGTTGAAGAAACATTTTTGATATCCCGTAGTTTTCCGTCGTCTCCCACTACGAATTCATAATGTACGGTTAGGAAGTTCGCCGATGTAGGTACGGTTGTCCAACTTGACTGTATCCACGGCTGATATTGGAGCGGCGAGTAATACAGAAGTTAATAGAGATATAATTATTGATAGGCTTATTCCTTTAATAGATTACGGGATTGCTCATTGCTTTCAAGGACAGACATTTGGTGAATAGCAATGGAGTTTAGTTTGCGCAGCCTTTCAGATTGAGGTAGACCATCATTGATAAAGACTGCATTCAAGTTCTCAAGATTTGAAAGGCAAATGAGTTCATTAATAGAGGCATAATCCCGAATATTACCCTTGAGATCAGGATTTGCGTCCCGCCATTCCTTCGCAGTCATACCAAACAAGGCCACATTCAGTACGTCAGCTTCATTTGCATAAATGATAGATACCTGCTTTTCTGATACTTCTGGAGGAATTAAGTTTTGTTTGATTGCATCTGTGTGGATACGATAATTAATCTTTGAAAGCTCTCGCTTCGCAGTCCACCCAAGCAGTTGCTGCTCAGCGGTCTTCAAACGCTGGAATTCCTTGACCAAATAAAGCCGGAATTCAACTGATATCCATGAAGCAAACTCAAAAGCGATATCGGTTTGTGCATATGTTCCACCATATCTGCCAGGCTGTGAAATGATACCGATTGCATTTGTCGATTCAATCCAGCGGGAAGGAGATAAAGTAAAAGCATTCAACCCGGCTTGCTGCCTAAACCCCTCGAATTCGAGGGGGTTAAAAACAGGATTATAGAGAGTCTCCCATATGCCGAGGAATTCGATTGTATTGCGATTGCGCATCCAATTGGCTATCACGCCATTCGGGTCCATCCAATTTTTCTGGCGGGCTATATCGGTGATGCAAATATAGTCAATACCCCCCTTGGACATAGTCCTGATAGCCACGTCCTTGACAATAATCTCATTCTTCTTATCCATAGACTTCTCATTTCTTGCAAAAAAAACAAAAAACAGTCTGCTTCATTTGCATAAATGATAGTACATTTCAGCAGCCGGAACCGTCGATTCGGCAGGATTCGCCGAAACCTGCAGGACGGGGCTCAAGGCCCACATCTGCCGACATCAGGGTCACCGAGCCATCCTCGCGGACATAGCAAGGGATGCCCACATCCCCTGTTTTCTTGGCCTCGTCAAACGCCGGATGGCTGTCGCGAAGGTCGAGGAACTGCTTGAGGTTCCTCACATGCCTGCCGATGTCGATGACCTCGAAGTCGGGATTCCCCTCCACCTGCTTCTCTACATATTCGCAGTCGGGGCAGGTATGCATGACGAACATCTTAATCATGGATATAATCGTATTTAGAAGGCAAAGACTGGGCGGACGTAGTTTATGATGGTGTTTGTTTTACCGCGTTTATTCGCTCCGCCCCAGTCGGTATAGTAAGTCCACGCGTATAGGGCGGAACTCTCGGAACTCGACCAATAGTAGCCGCCTTTGAGTCCCGTGGCGCCGGCGGCCGTAATCATCGGGTTCACATTGGCGGCCGTGTAAAATTCCCTGCCCTCCTGCAAGCCGCTGCTCTTTGTGTACAGAACCTTTACAATCAGGTTCCACTGGCCGATACTGGGCAGGAACCAGCCGCTGGTGCCTGCTGCGGGCAGAGGAACCGAATAATTCTTGGCGGCGGAAGCGGCGGCGTGGGTGTGGCCGTCCGAGACCAACGTGTTCGTATTGGCTATGCCGTCCAGGACTTTGACGATTTGGGAAAAGTTGTCATTGACGCTGCTAAGGCATGTGGAGCTGCTCCCGTTGGAATCCCACTGACTGCCATCGCCGTCCGGGGCATCGGTAAGAGCCAGGGCTAGCCCCCTGTAGGTGGCGCTGCTCTCATCTACGCTTCCGGCACTGCCAATATAGACGATCATGCCGCTAGCCGTGACGCCGGCCTCGGTAGCGGCGGCTACGGTATCGTAGATTTTGCCATCGGCACCAATTACCCTGCCAATGTCCGTAGCATCAGCCACGTTGATGGGCTTGGGCCCGGGGTAAGGAGCGGAGGAACTGTAAACAGGACGGATAGAGAAACCGCGGTTGCGGTTGCTTTCATCACGATGAACTCCCCATGGTTCGAAGTATAGATAGCTCGCACGACCGTAGGTATACTTACTGGTCGCCGACCAATAGTACCCTCCGTCATTCTCGAAAGAGCCTTCCCAGCAGCCTGCGGCAGGGATAAAGATGTAGTCGGAGGCACCGTCGTTTTTCACTTTGTAACCGTCAACACCGTTCTCCGAGGTATATTCCCAAGTCACGCCTTCCTGATCAATGATGGAATTGATCTCTGCACTTGTAGGCATGTGCCAGTTCGCTCCCAGTTTCTGGGTGGCGATATCGTGGGCGGAGGTCATGTCGGCCCCCATGTAGCTCTCACGATAGTCTCCAGACCCGTAACTGGCCTGCGGATAAACGGCGCCCCAGGCGAAGTAATCGCCATAACCCTCGGCAGAGGTGGCGCCGATATTCCATTTGGCCCAGCGGACGCCGTTGATGGTGAGGATGTCCGGCTGGGGCACCTTCCAGGCACTGCTGCTGATTTCCGGGAACCGGAAGGCATCCCTGTAGGCCATGGTCTTGCTGCCGGAAAGAAGGTATGTCACGTCATCGTATGTCGCGGAGGTACCGTTATCGTTGACGAAAGTGAACTCGTGGGACTTTTCCACACCGTTGGCTGCCGGGTCCAGCAGGCCGCTGAAATTGATGTCGCCGCCATAGACGTACCCCGTGACGGGGGCATTGCCGGAACCCTCGTTATGGTGCACCGTACCATCGGCCGATACATGATCGAAGGAAACAGGCTTGACATAATTGCCCCTGAGGGTGTATGTGATGCCGCCTGTGGTGCGGAAGTAATTGGTAGCAGGCATGGCCAGCTGCACAAAGCCTTCCGGGGCCGACATGTCCAGCGTCCCGCTCACCGTAGTCCCGTCTACCGTGAATGGGGATTTCTCCGCCCTCATGTAATAACTGGTGTACGTCTTGTCAAACTTGAAGGACCCTCCGTCGGCAATGACCACGGCATCGCTTCCGTAAGGAAGATAAACGGCTGTCATGGTGCCGTCTCCGGGAAAATCGAAATCCTGGGCCTGGGCGCCATTATACTGCGTCTTTGTCCACTCCGAATTATTAAACGTGAACTTCAGGTACTTGGGAGCGGCGATGTTGGAGAAGAACACGCACACCACATCTCCGTCTTCCCAACCGCTTTTTACCGCCTTGGTATCATCGGCACGGTTGATTGTGATGTTGTAAGTATACTTATTGGAAGCGGGAACGGGGACCTGGGAAGTCGGTTCCATTTCCTTTGAGCAGGCGGCGAGTGAGAGAACTGCACTCAGGATAATCACTGTCTTTTTCATAACCATATCTCCTTTACCAAGCTTTCTCTTGATTGAACGGATCGTTCCATTTCGGTTCATTCTCTTTGTCTTGAGAGTTGCAAATAATGCCCTCGGATTTCAAATACACTACTCTTGTCGAAGGTGATTCGTAATGCACGTAATTCATATTCTCCATATTTGGATACTTATAACCAACAATATCGCAAAGATAAAAAAAATCGGGCAGAAGCGCCGGCAATCTCCTTCCGGCCGATGCGCCGCTTCAAGCAGCAGCTTCCTACTCTTCCGAAACGATGTGGATGTCCCTCTGCGGGAAGGGAATGGAGATGCCGGCTTTGCCCAGGGCGTCGTAAATCACCTCGCGGGCGCGGTCCACGTAGCCTATGCGCTCCGACACAAGCACGTACTGCTTCACCGCGATGTCCACGGAGCTGTCGCCGAAACCGTTGAACACTACGTAGATACCCTTCTTCGGGTCGACGATTTCGCGGCCGTAGACGTCCTTGGTGCGGAGCACCTGAAGGGCCTCGACAAGGACCTCGCGCACCTTTTCGACCTCGGTGCCGTAACTCACGCCAACGACTATCTTGACGAACTCATAGGAGTTGTTGAGGGTAAGGTTGGTGAAATTCTTGCTGAAGAGCGTTTCGTTGAGGAAAGACATTACGGTATTCTCCACGGTCTCCACCTGGGTACACTGGTAGCCGATGTTGGTCACCTTGCCGCGGATGCCGTCGCACTCGATCCAGTCCCCCACCCGCAGACGGCCGGACATCAGCTGAATGCCGTAGATGAAATTGTTCAGCACGTCCTTGAGAGCGATACCGATACCGGCGGACAGGCCTCCGGCGATTATGGTGAGCGAAGCTGTGGGAATACGGAGCATGACCACCATTATTACGATATAGACGAACCAGACCAGAGTACTGATTATGCTTTTGGCCAGCGAGAAGTTGATCTCGTTCTTGCGCACGATCCTGTGACCGGTCTTCCTCAGATATGCGGAGTAGCGGGCGCTCTGGTATATTGCATAGACGGCCTTGTCGAGATACTTGAATACAAAGAACATGCATATTCCGACGACGATGCTCCGGAAGGACAGGCGCAGCGCCGTAACCCCCTCGGCATTGGCGAGATTGACGAAAGGATGGGTGAATATGGTTTCGTAGAGGTCGGTAAAGTCGAAGACGTTCAGCGAGTACTTTATGCACATCGGGACCGAGAGCAGAGCCGCGACCGGGAGGACGACGTCTTTCAGAAGGTCGTAAACCCACGTCACCCCGAAAAGCATCTTGTCTTTCTCGTCGGCATGGACGTAGGTGATTCTGCGCTTGTACTCCTCGATGCGCTTCGGGAGATATTTCTCCCGCACCTGGTCGAGCAGATGGGAAAGCGTTGCGAGCGTATGTATGATGGCCATCTGGAAGAACCACCACATCATTATCATGAGGGCGAAGAATATGTATCCGGCGACGCTTACGCCGAGTGCGGATCCGAAGACGATGAGCGTAATCCACCCGAACAGGCGGTCAACCCCGGGCACCCTCCCGCCGTGGAGCAGGCAGGAAACAAGCTGCCATACGAAAAAGACCAGCAGGAGCGGAGGGAAGATGATGTTCATCATCGAATTGGGCATGAACACGATGCGCAGGCCTATGACAACGATGGCCGTCACCATCAGCGGCAGATACATGCGGAACGCACCCTTTATGTGATTGGGCTTGAGGCGAATCAGCAAGGCGGCAATCACGGCTCCGGCCAGCCAGAGATACATTCCCACCAGATTCGCGGCGGAATCCAGATAAGTACCCGTCCTGTCATGAACGGCCAGAAAGATTCCATCCAGCAGGATTCCGAGGAGGAAAATGATGCTGAGGTGCTGCTCCTTCTGCACGGCGCGTCCAACGGGCTTGATGAAGCAGACCGCGAGCTTGAAAAGCAGGCCGGCAATCAATATGCATCCCAAAAGACCGACGAGCTGAAGGAGGAAGAAGCGGAAAAGCGCCGGACCGCGCCTTGCACTGTTGAAGCTCCTGTCTGCAGAATCAGTTTCGCGGAACCGGCCGAAATCATACTTGTCCCTGAACTCCGAGACGGCCCTGTTCCAGTATCTGCCAAAGGCGCCGACAATCTTGGGATACGCTGTCTGTCCCTGGACGAAAATCCTGTTCTGAAGCTGCTTGTAATGGTCCTGGGCGTAATCGTAAGACTCCTTGAGACGAAGATAAGCCCTCTGGTAATGAGTACTGTCCCTTATGATGCGGTCTTTGTTGGCAGCGCCCATCTTGAGGAGCTCGGCCGCATAGTACATGCAGGAATCCCGGTGCAGGGCCTCCTGGTCGCTGAGCATGAAGGCATGCGTGG
>CAMOGR010000084.1 GCA_946614205.1 uncultured Bacteroidales bacterium
CCCGCCGTTCCAGCGACGTACGCGACCACGGAGCAGCCGTCAGTGGACATTCAGGCGGCGGTCATTCCGACCGAGCCGCGCAGCCCGGCAGCCGTCCCTCCGGCCGTCCCGATGCATCTGTGCAGTCTCATTCCGGCCAGCCCCGTTCGGGTGAAGTGCGCCGCGACGCTCCCCGCAGTGAGTCCTCCAGGCGCGAGGTTACCCGCCGCGACCGTCCCGCACCCGGCAGCCGTCCGTATGCCGACGGTGCCTATGGCCGCTCCAGCAGGATACATGCCCTCCCTTCCCGGGTGCATGTGAACGACAGGCCCGGCGCACGGCCTTCCCATCACCGCCCTCCCGTGGCGCTGCGTGAGCGTCCCCATGGTTTCCATCATCACGGACATCACTATTACGGCCATTACGTGCCCGCACCTCCGCGCGGATATGTCGTAAGGCATTACTGGGGCCGTGATTACTATTACTACGACAACATCTGGTACCGTTACCATTCAGGCCGTTATTGGGTATGCCGCCCGCCATGGGGGTATGTCTTCACTCCTCTGGCCGACGCCGTTTACACGGCATGCGCTTTCGCCTATTATTACGACCGTATACATTATTACAACACGATCAGCGAGAACGCCAGCACCATAGTCGCCCAGAACGAGACCATTGCGGCCAACAATGCAGTCATCGCTTCCCAGAACGAGACCATCGCCCGCAATGCAGCCCTCGCCCAGGCTACCGGCGACCTTGCCAACAGCCTCGGTCTTGTGCAGAGCTTCGCAGATGCAAGCGTGGAGTATTTCTACAACGACGGCGTGTTCTACGTGAAGGGTTCCGACGGCCAGTATACGGTAATAGTCCCTCCGGCAGGAGCGCTTGTCGAGACTCTGCCCGACGATTACGAAATAGTTGAGCTCGGCGGCGAGAGCTATTACAAGGTCGACGACACCATATATCGCACCACGGTAGTCGACGGCAAGGCAATGTTCGAGGTGCTCGGTCAGATGGTGAACTGATATGGCGACGGTCGGCGTCTTTGATTCAGGCTCAGGAGGCCTGAGTGTTCTGAGGGAGATTCGCAAGATTCTCCCTCGCGAACGTTATATCTACTACTCCGACAATGCCAACTGCCCTTATGGCGAGAAATCGCCGGAATTCATAATCGGCCGCAGCCGTGCCATTACCGAAGAGCTGCTCGGCCGTGGCGCCGATGCCGTTGTGGTAGCCTGCAATACGGCCACTGCAGCGGCTATCTCCACACTCCGGGCCTCTTACTCCCTGCCTTTCATCGGCATGGAGCCGGCTGTCAAGCCTGCCGCGCTCGGAACGCGCAGCGGCGTAGTGGGCGTGCTTGCCACCGCCGGCACCCTCAAAGGCTCCAAGTATTTGACTACCAGGGGGCGTTTTGAGGATTCGGTGCGCATCGAAGAACATGTCGGCAAAGGCTTCGTCGAGCTCGTTGAATCCCTCGAACTGGATGGCCCCCATGCCGAGGAGGTGGTGCGGGCGAGTCTGCAGCCCCTGCTTGACAAAGGTGCTGACATCATCGTTCTCGGCTGTACCCATTATCCTTTCCTTCTGCCTGTGATGCAGAAGATTGCGCCTCCCGGGGTGCGTTTCATCGACCCCGCTCCCGCCGTTGCCCGACGTCTTCGGGATGTCCTTCTCCAGACAGGTGCGGCTTCAGGCGGCGGCCCTTCGGTGGAGCTCCTTTCTTCGGGCTCCCCGCAAACTTTGGAAAAACTGTTCAACACTTTATGAAAATAATCCGACTGACAATTCTTGCCCTCATGGCACTTACAGCTTCCGGTTGCGGACAACGCAACTCCTCTTTCCGTTATACCGTCGACCAGTTCGCCGACGTGAAAGTAATACGTTACCAGGTTCCCGGATGGGACGACCTCACTCTTCAGCAGAAGGAATATGCCTATCACCTTTCCGAGGCTGCCAAGTGGGGCCGCGACATACTTTGGGATCAGAACTGCCGCTACAACCTTCAACTGCGCCACGCTGTGGAGGATATCCTGAATAACTATCAGGGAGACCGCAGATGCAGTGAGTTCCAGGCGTTTACGGAATACGCCAAGAGGCTTTTCTTCTCCAACGGCATACATCATCATTACGCTGAGGACAAGTTTTACCCCACTTGCGAACCGGCATATTTCGAGAAGTTGCTGGACGCTGTCGGGCGTTCCGACGAGGCCGGATTCCTGCTTGAATTCGCTTACGACCCCGAGGTCTGCCCGCAGAGGCGCAGCACCTCCGCCGACGGCGACATAGTGGAGCTGTCGAGCGTCAATTTCTACGACGGAGTGACCCGCGACGAGGTCGAGGCTTATTATGCTTCGATTGCCAATCCCGGTGACCGTCATCCCATATCCTACGGTCTCAATACCAAGGTGGTCAAGGATTCCCTTGGCAATGTGGTTGAACTTCCCTGGAAGGTCGGCGGCATCTACGGTCCGGCCCTCGAGAAAATCTGCGGCGAGCTCGAGCTTGCCCGCAAGGTGGCCGAAAACGATATTCAGAAGCGCGCAATAGCTTTGCTGATAGAGTATTACCGCACCGGGGACCTTCGCAAGTGGGACGAGTTCAACATCGAGTGGGTCAAGGACACTCTCGGGGTCGTCGATTTCGTGAACGGTTTTGTCGAGGACTACAACGATCCCCTCGGTCGCAAGGGCTCCTGGGAGGGGCATGTCAATATCAAGGATGCCGCCGCTTCCGAGCGCTCGCTTATCCTGAGTTCTAACGCCCAGTGGTTCGAGGACAATTCTCCTGTCGA
>CAMOGR010000085.1 GCA_946614205.1 uncultured Bacteroidales bacterium
TTGCGGCCGATGCCGCTATTTCGTCCTTCCTGCGAAGAGCTTCCGCGCATATTTCGTCCACGAACTGCCTGCCGGGGCATGCCCTTTCGGAGTAAAAGTCGCAATACGTACAGAACGACCTGCAAAAAGGTATATGGACGTAGATCATTTGACCAACGGTTTCGGAGCGAAGCGACTCAGGGGCTTTCGGGGGAAACGCCCCCTGTCCCTTGGTGGTGCAGGGGGATAGTAGTCAACTGATGCAAAGCGTTAGCGGAGCATCAGTTCTGCGCTTCCCAGGCGCGCCTGTTCGGTAAAGGCCTCACA
Organism: uncultured Bacteroidales bacterium; assembly: GCA_946614205.1. The sequence continues at coordinate 307 of CAMOGR010000085.1, forward strand.
GGTGTAGATGCCCTTCTCGAATGCAGGTATGTTGTTCACATAGATGCTCAGCTCGACCTCCTGGCCCTCGTAATCGACCTCGCGGGACGCGGTGGCCTGCAGGGTCTCTCCGCCGTAGCTGAAAGTTGCGGTGTTGCCGTCGCTGAGAAGGTTGCCGGAAGGGTCTTTCACCCGGATGTAAACGCGCACGGGTCCGGGCTCGGCAAGTGCGTTCTCCACAAGGCTCAGGGTGGCGAGCAGGCGTGCCACGTTGCGGCTGCGGTCAACCACCTTGCCGGCGTTGTTGTATCCCTCGAGCCGCAGGCCGCGTGCCTTGATGATGCTGCCGGTGGTCACCTTGCCGGTGAGGTCCTCCACCTGGGCGGTGAGCTGCTCGTTCAGACGGCGGTGCTCGGCGGCGTCGCGGCGGGCCGCTGCCGCATCCATGGTGAGCTTGTGGTTGAGTTGGTTGAGCGAGTCAATCTGTACTATGTACCCGCGCATGATGGAGCGCAGGGTGCCGAGTTCCTTCTCGTACTGGCGCATCTTGGCGCGGTTGGTCGCCTCCGTCTTCTTGATGCGGTCGACCAGCTGGGCGACTTCCTCGCGGGAGGAGTCGAGCTGGAGGTTGATGCTGTCGTAGTCGGATGAGAGGTTTTCGTAGTCTGTCTGCAGGGCGACAATCTGCTCCGTGAGGGCCTCCTTGTCTTTCTGGAGTTCGCCTACAAGGGTGTTCTTCTGCCACAGTACGTATGCCAGGACGGCGGCAAGCACCGCCGCAACGGCAATCATTATGAACATTACGGTCTTGGGACCGCCGTTGGCTTTGCGCTCGCGTTCGCGGCGTTCAAGCCTTTCGAGGGGATCTTCACGTTCCATAAGCGTAGTTCTTATCCTGTAAAGTTAGCGATTATTTCAAAATACCAATATGATGCGCCGCTCATTTGCAAGACGCAAAGATAATAATTTTTACGCGATCGGCCGCATGTCACTCGACGCCTATTTCCATCAGTCTGGTTTCAAACTCGTCGTAAGGGCAGCAGGCGGCGCTTCGGAGCTTGACGCGGTAGTTGTATATCGTGGACGGAGCTTTTTTGAGGAAACGCGCAATTTTCGCCGAGTCCTGAACCCCCAAGCGGATTAGAGCGAAAACCCGCAATTCATTGTTCAGGCACCCGTCAGGAAGGTTTTTCCCTATCTGGTAACCGGGTTTGAGAAGAGCGTTCAGCTGAGTGACGAAGTCGGGAAACGCACCCAGGAAAGTGGAATCGAATTCTTTGTACAGAGTCTTCCTTTCAGCATCGATGAATTCGTCGGAACGGAGTTCCTGTACAATATCGTCGATGCTCCTGGATTTGACCAACTGGCGGAGTCGGGAACGATAGCGCTCAAGGCTGCTGATGTTGTCGGAGAACATGGAAAGGTAGCGGCCTATGAAAGTGTCCTTTATATCGTTTGCATTCTTGAGCTTGGCTACATACTCCCTCAGGCTGGCATTGATTGTCCGGATTTCGCGGTTTCGCTCCGCAACCTCCTCGCCGGCTTTGCGAAGTCGTTTGTTAAAGTGACGCATGATGAGCATGGCCAGGAGGGATATGGCCAAAATACTGATGAGCAGTCCGACAGAGGCTCTGAGCATGGAGAAACGCCGTCTCTCGAATTTGTCCATGGCAGCATTGATGGCGGGCATGACGTCGGCAATTTCTTCCTTGCACAGTATGGCGTCCGCATCGACCGCGCCGCGATAAGCATATTGTATGTACTTGAACGCCCCGGCCGTTTCTCCCTTGTCGAGCAATAACCTCGCCACGTTGCACAGAGAACGCGAAGCGCGTACGGGGACCAGGAAGTCGTACCTTGCGCTTACGGCATATGCCTGCAATTCTCCGTCCGAATCCCCTTCGGCACTCCGCGCCTTTGCCAGCCAGTAATTAAGGATGGAGAGCTCATGAATGGATCTTCCCGGCCGCGCTATCGCAGATTCCAGGAGACTGCGGGCCCGGGCTGCGTCGCCGCGTTCCAGCAAGATTCCGGCGTTGACCGTATAATAATCGAGCATGTCTTCCTTCATTTCCTTCTGGCTCAGCGCCTGCCACCTGCGTTCCGCCTGGCGGTGCCCCCTGCGCAGGAATTCATCGCCGGTAGTGAGAGCAAGGCCGTGATAGATGGAGTGCAGCGTCTGATAATAGACAGACATCATTCCGTCCCGTCGGGCTGCGAGAGTGTCCACTGCGTTCAGGCAGTCAAGTGCCTCCTGATACATTCCGGATGCCAGATAGCGTCCGGCCAGGTCGAAACGGGAGTCGTTCACGAGGGCTGGATTGCCTGAAGACAAGGCGATGCTGTCCTTTACATGTGCATAGAAAAAAGCGGAATCCTTGTCAAACATGTAGTATTCATTGAAAACCGCGTCAACAAGACCGTACTCTTCCGAGGGACTTGCAGCCCTGGAGCGACGCAATGTTTCGATGCGTCCGTCCATGAGCATGAGGATTTCAGCGTGGTTTTCAATAGTCCGGTCGAGTTCTTCAACGGCCTTCTCCCAAGGCAGCACCTCAGCCCCTGTGCAGGCTCCGGCAAGTAACAGAAACAAAGCGGCACACCTCTTCATAGTCGCAAAAGTAAACAATTTTCCGGATATTTATACCACTACTATTTCAGTTTCTCATACCTTAGTACAAATATCAGTCAGATAATTACTTAACAGTAATCCATTACTACCATTGGTCTACTATTTTTCATTTCCTTGTTGTTTGTTCGCGCGCAAACATATAATTTTAGCAAATAATAGGCATAAGATTAAACTTCTGGCATGCACGGACCAATCAGGCCATACGAATCCATCTTCGCTTTCTTCTCCTCCTTGCGGACGGAGATTGCGGTCTGTTTGGATCTGCCCGTCGGGGAAAATCCTGACAAGGCCGGCCTGATGTCGTGCGCGTTCCTGAGGAAGCTCCCTTCCCTGTGTCGCGGGGGGGGGGCGCAACGTCCTAATAATCAACAATATACATTTTCACGGCGCGGAACTGATAGGTTTTCCGTGCTTGGATTTTCGTGTCAATTCATAACAATAGCCATGCACCTTAAAAGACTGTTCATCGCTCTTGTCATGCTGTTTGGCATGACGGTGTCTTCCGTAGCTTTTGCTCAGAAGATCACGGTGCGCGGAACCGTTTCGGACTCAATGGGACCGCTAGTCGGCGCCGTGATCCAGTCCGGCGGGGCCAGCGCCGTTACGGACCTGGATGGCGCCTTTGCCGTCACGGTTTCGCCTGATGCCGTGCTGGAAGTGTCCCTTCTCGGTTACAAGACCGCCCATGTTCCCGTGAACGGCAGGGAAGTCCTTTCAATCATCCTTGAAGACGACGCCCTGTTGCTTGACGAGGCCGTCGCCGTAGGTTACGGCACCCAGAAAAAAGCCAATCTCACCGGTGCGGTTTCCGTCATCAAGTCAGAATCTCTGCAGGACCGCGCCGCTTTGGATGTGGGACACATGCTCCAGGGATCTATCCCCGGGCTCAACATCACATCCGGATCCGGCCGTCCCGGACAGGCCGCCACTCTCAACATCCGCGGATGGAACTCCATCAACGGCGGCTCCCCGCTGGTCCTCATAGACGGCGTGGAGGGTGACATCCAGTATGTCAATCCGGTGGACGTGGAAAGCATCTCCGTCATCAAGGATGCTGCGGCCGCCGCAATTTACGGAGCGAAAGGCTCCGCCGGAGTGGTGCTCGTCACCACCAAGAGCGGCACCAAGGAGAAGGACGGACGTGCCAAAGTGACCTACAGCGGCCGCTTCGGCGTCACCGCCCCGACCACCAGCACCGACTACGAGACCCGGGGTTACGACCACGTTTATACGACCAACCTGTTCTGGGCGGCATACAGCCCTGGAACCCAATACGCCCTGTACACTCAGGAAGACATGCAGGAACTATACGCCAGAAGGGACGACGTAGTGGAGAATCCCGAACGGCCCTGGGTGGTGGTGAAAAACGTGGACGGCCGGGACGTTTACAACTACTACGCCAACACAGACTGGTATCATGTGCTCTATAACGACATCAAACCCACTACGAGCCACATGATTACGATGAGCGGAGCCACGAATTCCGTCAGCTACCTGGTTTCCGGGGGATACAATTACGAGCAGGGCATGTTCCGGCAAAGCCCGGACAACTACAAGCGGGTCAATCTCCGCGCCAAGCTGTCCTTCGACGTGACCGACTGGCTGCGTATCGGTTCCAATACCAGCTATTTCAACAGTTCCTACTACTATCCCGGCCAGAGCGGCATCAACAACAATTTCGCCAAGAGTACCGTACACGCCCTCGCCAGCTATCCCGCCGCCAACCCGGACGGCACCACCCTGTACACCACCAAGTACAACGGATACACCGTCATGGACGGCCTTCTGATGCTCCTTGCGGAAGACAACTTCAACCAGGACAACGTGGACAACCTGAGCGAGACTCTGGATTTCACGCTCAAGCCTTTCAGAGGCCTCACCATCAAGGGCGACTACACCTACGCCCTCAAATACAACCGCTATCAGAACCGCGCCGTCCCGGGTTATTATTCAGCCTATCCGATGGAAATCCTCACCCTGGACAACTCCTCGCCGTTCATCGACGTGCTCTCTGAAAGCGCCAACACCAACATCTATCAGGTCTATAACCTCTACGGCACTTACGAAAACAGCTGGGCCGACGCCCACAACATAAAGTTCATGGCCGGCGTGAACTACGAAACGCGCTGGATCAAGGACCTCGGAGCCAAGGGCTATTATCTCTATTCCACGGAACTGAACGACCAGAACCTGATAGGACCCGATCCGTCCGACCCCGACGGCAGGAAGCGTATGGAGACCTCCGGCGGGCAGAATGAGCTCAAGACCGCCGGCTACTTCGCCCGATTCAACTACGACTACAAGGGCCGCTATCTCCTGGAACTCAACGCCCGCTATGACGGCTCGTCCCGTTTCCTCCGCGGCAGCCCC
>CAMOGR010000086.1 GCA_946614205.1 uncultured Bacteroidales bacterium
CGTCTATCCAGTCGTTTCCGCCGAGGCGGGCGGACACGTTGGCGGCGAAGGCCCATCCGTTGTCCATCAGGCCGGTGGCGTAAGAACCCATTACACGCAGGCGGTACAGCTGGCTGTTGGTCAGCACGCTTGCACGAAGGCCCTTGCGGACGTTTGCGGCGTTGCCGAAGATGTATGTAAGGCCATTGTAACCGCCGAAACCGAAGTCGGACACCTCGGTGCCGTTTACGGTCTCCTTGGTGCGCATCGCCTCATTGAGGCCGCTCCACAGCGAGAAGGGGCTGTAGCCGGTAATTGCATCGTTCATCTTGACTCCCGCCAGATAGACGTCCTGGCTCTCGGAACTGTAGCCCCTGGCACGGAAGCGTACGGACGAGAAATTGTATCCCGCGATGTTGTTGAACACGTCGTTGGAGCCGAACAGGATGGTGGGGTTGTCGTTGTATCCGGAATCATCGAGATCGAAGGCTGCGAACGAGTCGTCATCGATGTCCGTGACCTGCTTGAGGGAGGTCATCGAAAGGTTGAACATGTTCTTGACATAGCCGTCGACTACTGTCACCTGCACCTGATTCTCAAGAAAATCGGGGGCATTGATGATGAGCGTGTACTGGCCGTTGTCCAGGTTGCCGATTTCGAAGCTGCCGTCTTCGGCGGACTCCACCTGGATTATCTTGCTGGCGCCCTGCATGAGCGTCAGGCTGGCCTTCTCGATGGGCTGGCGGCCGTTGCGGTTTATGACCGTTCCCTTGACGCCACCGGTGAAGTCCTGCGCATACAGGGCGGCAGCGGCAAGCAGGGCGGCAAAAACCAGAAACAATTTCTTATTCATAGGTCTGAACTATTTTGCAATCACGATATAGGTAGGATAGTGGTCGGAATAACCGCCCACGAAAGCACCGCCGGAGAAAGTGCGGAACGGCGTACCTTTATACTGACCGCTCTGGTTTGTCATGAACGGCTTGGTGAAGATGCGCCCGTAATACTTGCCCTTGATTATGGGCTGTATCTGCCACGTGCCGGCCGGAGCCTTTGCGAGGCTGTGGCTCACCAGGATGCAGTCGTATATGTTGCTCTCGCCACGGTAGTAAAGAGAGCTGTAACCGGCCTTGAGCATGCTCAGGAAAGGGGAGAAAAAATCTTCTTCGGCCATTTCCTCTATGGTTTCGCGGCCGCGCAGGTAGATTGCCATCGACGGGTCGGTCGGGTTGTCGTTCATGTCGCCCATCACGACCACCTTGATGCCCGGATACTTCTCCATCATCTTCCTGGCATGGCCGTAGACGATTTCACCTCCGCGGGCACGGGTGTCGACCCCCTTGCCGCCGATACGCGAAGGGAGGTGGCAGACGTAGACGGCGAAATGCTCACCTCCGATGAGTCCGTGCGCCATGAGTATGTCGCGGGTGCGGAAGTTGGCCTGCTGCTCGGGCGTCATTTCGAATTGGACCTCACTGTTCTCGAAAGTGAAGGGGATGGATTCGCTGTCGAGCAGGGTGAACTTGGACGGGTCGTAAAGCATGGCCACGTCGACGCCACGGCGGTCGGGGCCGTCGTAATGCACTATCTGGAAGTTGGCGGCGGCAATCTCAGGCTCCGAAACAAGGTCTTCCAGGACATGGCGGTTCTCGACTTCGGAGACTCCGAGCACGGTATGCCATACGCCGTTGTCTTCCTTCATGGCAGCTATCACATGGGCCATGTTGGCAAGTTTCTTCTGATACTTGGCTTCAGTCCACTGGTTGCCTCCGTCGGGAAGATACTCGTAGTCGTTCTTTCCGTCGTCGTGGTAAGTGTCGAAAAGGTTCTCAAGGTTGTAGAAACCTATGATGTGGGAAGTGCGGTTCCCGGACGTGCCTGCAAGCTGCTTGGCGGAGCCGCAGCCGGAAACGAGCAGCAGAACTGGGAGGACCAGGGTCAGAAAGTATTTTTTCATTTCAGTCAGAATTGTTTGCATTGTGTCATTTCCACCAGTTGGAAGGTGCGGTACTCTCGACGGCAGCTGCGCCGGAGGCGTCCAGGACCTCAACCAGATTCGGGAAGAAATCTATGCCTGTCCGCTCCTCCAGTTCGTCGATGGACATGATATAGCCAAGGGGACTGTCCTTGCGGATGCTTTCGTCGTGAGGCAGCAGGAAACCGGCAGCCATATAGTCGCCGGCCACATTGTAGGTCGACCTGCCGTAGAAGAGAAGCGCCTTGAAGTAGTGCGTCGGGACTTTGACATAGAAGCCGGAATTGTTGCCGGTATAAACGTTGGAATCTTCATACAGACAGCCAGTTACGACGTACAGCGTATCTGCGCTGGAGGCATACGAGCGCACCTTGCCCTCAAGCGAAGCCCATATCTCGCCGTTGAAGTCGTATTGCTGGGGAGTCATGTTCGTCCCGTAAAAAGTTGTGACATTGGGGAGGTACGAGAGCCTGTCTGCGGAAGGGATCTGGTGCCCGCGGGTCCAGCCGCCTCCGTATGACCCACTTGTGATGTCGGGCTGCTCTGATGCCGGAATCTGAGGGTCGAGCCCCCATGCATTGGAACGAGACCCGTTGCCTATGAGACTGCGGTTGAGCGGATAGGCGACCCAAAGCGAAAGTTTCTCGGTGGCATCCCAGTAGTTGGACCAGTTGCGCGTACCGTTGGCCGCCTGACTGGAATACCTCCTGCCTTCCATGTCGCGGCTGTAGAACTTGAGTCCGTCGCCGCTCTGCGTCGCAGGCAGTTCAAGCCACTTGAAGGGGGCTACGTCGCAGCCGGTGCCCGAAGGCCCGGGGAGAGTGCCTGCGCCGCGACCCTCCTGGGTCACGGAAACCGAAGACGTTGCGGAACCCGACTTCAGGATTACGGAGACGCTGCGCGACTCCTCCCCTTCATTGGCGGAATAATTGAAACGCACATCCGCCCGCGGACCTGTGCCCGAGGAAGGATTGACGACGGCCCAGCCGTCTTCTCCGCCGTAGCTGAGGCTTATCGTCCAGGAACCTTCAGCGTCAACGGTTATCCAAGTGCTGCCGGAGCCGGCAGTAAGATAGGTCGTACGTATGGATATGGCAGCCCGGTCCTCCGCCCCGCCCTCCGGGGTACAGGAATATACCGCAAGGAGGGCGCAGGCTGCAAGGAGAACCGGAAATGGCTGACGCATCACTCGGCAACGATTGCGAAGAGGGCGGCGCGGGTATTACTGCCGGAGGTCTCCACTGTAACTTCAGTCACGCCGGAACCGAGGTCAATGCTGTAGTGGTCGGCATCGGTGACGGTGAGTTTATAGGGAGGATTGCTTGCAAGTCCGTCGTTGGCTGCAGGCTCAACCGAGGCCACCTCGGTACCGCCCACCTTGAAGACGAGCTTCGAGGGCTTGCCCTTCCAGGAGACAGCATAGAAACTGAGCTTGGAAGAAGGAGCTGGCAGGGTGAGGGTGGACTTGCCCGTTGCGGAACCTGTTCCGAGCTTGAGGACGGGGACGTCTGACGTGCCGTTCACCGTTGCGCTCTGGGTATATGAAGCGTCGCTGCCGGCTGTCCACTCGACGTTGCCTGCAAAGTCGCCGGAGGGCTGCTCGGGAGTTTCAACCTCCTCCGGCTCCGTCTGGCCGTTGAGGTTGTATATATACGCCTCCTTGCTGGCCGACTCGGGAGTATTGCCCTGATAGTTGACGAGTTTGCCGTAGATTACCACATTGTCGCCAACCTTGACCTGGGTCTGGCCATTCAGCCACGAGGTGTTGCCGAGGTACAGGACAGCATAGCAGGTGAACTGCGCTCCGGAGGTGGTACCGTCGTCGGAAATGTTGAAAGTCGCAGTGCCGTACTGGGCGTCGAAAGTATGCTTGATGGAAGAAATCTTGCCAGCCACATACACTTCTTCCGACTTCTCCCCTTCCGCGAGGGAAGACGCCAGCTGGTTTGCAGCGGCGGCGTTGTACGGGCTTGCGAGGGTACCGCTTCCGGAAGGAGTGCCGGGATCGACGGGAGTCGTGCTCTCGGAGAACGACTCTATCCAGGCGTCTATCATTTCGTGCTTTATGGAGCCGTCTTTGTTGGTGTAGGGAAAATACTTGCCGCGTACGGTGACGGTACCGCCCTGCTTTACGACATCCTTCCAATCGTCCTTGTTGTTGACTGTCCACACCACGACGGTTGCGGTGCCGTCATTGAGGTCGAATGAGCAGTACTGGGTGTTGACGGAAGAGACGACCTCGCCTACGAGGCGGTAGGTAGTGTTCTGATCGGCCTTGGCTATGAATTCGGCGCAGGTAATCTGCTGTACGCTTGAAGGATCTTCAGGCTGCTGGGGCTGATCGTTACCGCCGGTGACGCCGTTGAGCGAATACAGATAGCCGGAGCCCTGGACGGTCTCGGGAGTATTGCCGCGGTAGTTCATGAGTTCGGCATAAACCACAACGTCGTCGCCGGGCTTCACATTGTCGCCGGAAGTGTATTTCTTGTTGCCGAGATAAAGGATGCGGTAGCACTGAAACTCGTTGTTTTCGGTGCCGTCGTCGGAAATCCAGAAGGTGGCGTTGCCGAAGGTATTGGAAGGAGTGAAGGTCTCACCATCCTTAACGCGGGATACCTTGCCTGCGATGTAGTAGGGTCCGACCTTGTCATAAACGTCGTTGGAAGTCCATGAAAGGTTCTTTACGGCATCCAATGCAGCCGCTACGTTGTACGGGTCGGCCTGGGTGCCGGAGCCCTTCGGGTCTCCTGCGGGAGCGGAAGGAGTGTAGCCTCCTTCGGACTTGCCGTTGAGGGAATACAGGAAGGAATTGCCCTGGACGGTCTCGGGGGTGTTGCCCTTGTAGTTCACGACCTGGCCGCACACTATCACCTCGTCGCCCACCTTGATGTCGTCGCCGCTCGAGTACTTCTTGTTGCCGAGGTACAGGATACGGAAGCAGTAGAAATCGAGGGTATTGACTTCGCCGTTGTCGGATATCCAGAACGTGGCGTTGCCATACGTACCTGAAGTCTTGAAGGTTTCATCGCCGACGCGGCAGACCTTGCCTTTGACAAACACCTTGTCGGGACTGTTGGTGTCTTTCCCGAGGCTTTCCACATAAGCAATCACGCCGGCCACGGTGTAGGGGTCTTCAAGGGTGCCGGAGCCCATCTTGAGCTCGCCCTGTGTGCCCTTCTGGACAACAGTGAGGACGGTCTTCGCAAAACCGATGCTGAAAACGACCTCACCTGTACGGTCGTGGCCGGAATTGGCAAGGACAGAGACGCTGACCTGCTGAGGCTTGGCAGAAGCCTTGCCTTCGGCAACGCTGAGACCGATCCAGTCGGGCTGGGAGCTGATATACCAGTCACGTGTGGCAAGAATTTCCACGGTGGCAGATTCTTCCGCCTCCCCGAGGGACAATTCGGAAGGGGTCACCGTAATCCTGGCTGTTCCGAGGTCTTCCTCTTTTTCGCAGGCACACAGGATGGCCCCGAAAGCGGCAAATGCCAATAAGATGCGCTTAAGATTCATGATATGGTGTTTTTTGTCATTGTTAACGATTTTCAAATATAATGTTTTTTCGATAAAAGGCAAAAAAAACGGCCCCCGGAAACCGGAGGCCGATAAAAATGGTCAGTCGATACTAGATGGTTATCTCAACCGGTTTCTTCTGGACGTCATATCCGTCCTTGTTGCTCCAGCTGTAAACCTTGATGGTATCACCCTTCTTGACGCCGACCGTAGAAAGGGGCAGGCGTGTTTCGAGTTCCACGTAGCTTGCACCGTTGGCGCCGGAGAAAACGACATTCTCCTTTACGGGAGCATCGGAAGGATAGCACTCGCCTTTGTACTCGCTCGCGATGGCGGGAGCATCGGAAGTCCCTGCGAAAGGCTTGATGTACATCCAGAATTCCAGACCGGCGATGCCGTCCTTCTCAACTCCGGTAGCGGAATTGTTGTCGGCGTCGATGTCGTAGTAGAAGTATCCGCCGCTGTTCCAGATGGCTGCACGGTTGTCGCGCTTGGAATAGAAGTAGATATACTCATCGTCTGCCGCCACCTTGAAAGTGTGGTAAACGGGAGTCTCTGCCTCACTGGTCACTGCGGTGCCGACGGCATCCCAGTCGGAGAAGCTGCCGTCGATGCTGATGCTGACTGCAGTGCCGCCCGAAACCTCCTCGATGGAGGTGGTGATGACGTTGACGTACTTGCCGCTGCCGGAAAGGCCGTTGAAGTAGCCGGTGAAGCGGAGATGCTTGCCGTCGAGGGCCTTGACCGCGTCGGCATCGGCAGGATAGACCACGCTGCCCATCTTGGCGGAGGCGTCAGCGCCGTCGACCTCGACGTTGAAGTAGTTGCCGCTGACCTTGAGAGTACCGGTGTAGGTGATGTATTCGGCCTCGGTAGCTTGGTAGCTCGCGATGCTTGCGGTGATGTCCTTAGGCTCGGGATAACTTACCGAATTGCCGGAAGACACGACCTCAAGGGCGCTGACCTTCTCTATCTCGTGAACACCGTTGAAGACTGTCTTGGAGCCTGCGAACTTGACTTTGTCGCCGATTTTGGCAATGCCGTTGAAGTCCGAGCCCTGGGTGTAAACGTACACAGCCTTGGAACCGTCGGTTGCGACGAATCCGCGGGACGTGACGGCACTCACGAGGGACTCCGCGGCTTTGACCTCGGCGCCCTTCTCGACAGCAAGGATTTCAGTGATGCTCTGGCCCTCGTCTGCGGGAGGGTTCTCGCCGCCGACCTCAAGAAGGGTGATGTCCTTGATGTAAACTTTGGTGAGGGCAGAGTTGCCGCCGAAGTCGAATACGAGGGTCACGTTGTCTGCGGAGACACCGGTGAACTCGTGCTCGAGGACAAGAGGTGTGCTGGGATCGAGCTTGGTGGAGCCATACTCCCAGATCGTCTCGCCCTCATGCTTGGCATGGCCTGCGTCGTACTTCTCGAGCTTGAAGAAAGCGGGGGTGACGAGGTTGGCGCCGAGGGTGAGCCGGATCTTGTAGGTCTTGGCTGCATCGAGAGCGATGAAGTGGCCCTCCGCAGGGAAGATGAAGAACTGGTTCTGCCATGCCTGGGTGGTGGCGTCGTCATAGCTGAGCTCGTAGGTGGACTCCTTGAAGCTCATGAAAGGAACGTCGGAGGCGATGGTGTCGGTGCCGTTCCAGTCGGCTCCGACGCAATGGTAGTAGTAGTACATCTCGTTGCCGACGGCCTTGGACTTCCAGAGGTTGGTAGCTCCGAGGTAGTCTGCTCCGGGAGTGTAATCCCAAGAACCTGCAGGGGCGTTGCTGCCGGTCTTCTTGATGACGATGTCCTTTACATAGATGGTATTGTCGGCACCGTGGTGGGCGAAGTCGATGAGGAGAATCTGGGGAGTGTCAAGAGGGATGAAGTTCTCGACCTTGATTTCCTTGGTCTC
>CAMOGR010000087.1 GCA_946614205.1 uncultured Bacteroidales bacterium
CAGTGGACGACCAGCTCCTCGGCATCAAGCGTTCCTACGAGGCCTTCGTGCTTCTCAAGAACACCGCCAAGACGGAGCTCTTCACCAAGATCCTGGTGAATCACATCCCCGATTTCCAGAAGGCCCTTCCCTGTGAGGAGCAGTACAAGACCTTCGAGCCCGGCCTGGGTTCCAACATCTTCTCCTGCGACGCCCTCTACTATGCAGGCAAGGCCAACGCCGGCATCAAGGTAATCGCAATCAACCGTCCCACCGACGCCGACGTCCAGAAGGACAAGGGCTCACGCACGATTGTGCTCGAGAATATCATCCGTGCCAAGTTCAGCAGCATCGTAGGCCCCACCGGCGACATCCTGCTCGAGCCCGCATACCGCGCACATCTCTCCGCCGAAGCTTTCCTCTGGAACACCGTCTTCCGCGAGGTCGCCCACGGACTGGGAGTCAAGGAGACCATCAACGGCAAGGGAACGGTGGCCGAGGCCCTTGGCAACTACGCCCAGACCTTCGAGACCATCAAGGCCAACGTTGTGGGAATGTTCCTGATTTGCCAGCTCCAGCAGCATCAGGAGCTGCCCGCCATTTTCACCAAGGACGACGCCCTTACCACTTTCGTGGCCTCCATCATGCGCTCCGAGCGTTTCGGCGAGGGCTCCGCTCTCGGCAGGGCCAACATCGTCATCTACAACTTCCTCCGCGAGAAGGGCGCATTGAAGCGCAATGACGCTGGCGGCTACTCAATTGACTTCGCCAAGATGGAAAGCTCACTTGGAGAGCTCTCGGCCATAGTGCTCAAGACCCAGGCCCTCGGCGACCGCGAATTCGCCGCCGCATTCGAGGAGCAGTACTCCAAGAGGCTTCCCGACTATTCGGACGACATCCTCAAGCTCGGCCTGGAGAACATCCCCGTCGACGTCCGCTTCGTATTCGAAAAGTAGCTGCCTCTCCGGCAGAATAGTAAAAGGCGCCCGGAAAGGCGCCTTTTACTTATTATTACCGTCAAGGGATTCTATTTGACTGTATCCTTGAGCCTGCAGACGCCGGCGTAGTCGACCTCCTTCTGCGAATCCAGATAATCGATAATCATCTGTGATGTGAGGTAGTTCATGGCGCGGCCCTGGTCCTTGCGGGGAGATACGCTGATGGCGGCGGCATAGCTGTTGGTCACCACCTTGTAGACCTTCTTCTTGAGGTCGAACTTACTGCCGTCAAGGTTGGTTATCTTTACGTCCTTCACCTTTTCGGGGTTCTTCTTGTCCCGGATCAGCTCGCACTGAATGCCGCCCACCTTGGGGAAGCCGTAACCGTCCGCATTGCCGCAGGCGAGGAGCATCTGCCTGAGTTCCTCGCCGGTGAGCTCCAGCATCACGGCATCGTTGCCGAAGGGGTCGAGCCTCAGCACGTCGGCGACGGTGAAGGCCCCGGCATCGTGGGAGCCGTAACGTATTCCGCCGGCATTCACGAAGCCGATGTCGGCCTTGCCGCTCGCGCGGAAGGCGTCCGCCATCATGCAGCCCAGTTCCTCATAGGAGGTGAGAGGGGCGGGCAGATTGCAGAGTACGCGCTCGAATTCGGGATTGTTGCTGAAGAACTTGAGCAGTTGTGCGGTAGCGGCGTTCTCGCGGGGGAAGGTGGATACCTCGATGTTCTCGGCCTTCTTTTCCACCACCTTGCCGTCCTCGAGCACGAGGGTGATGTGGGTGACCCTCTCGAGTCGGTTGACGTTCTGGGTGATCAGCAGACCGTTGTGAATCTCGCCGCCGTCAAGCTGGGTGTGGGAGTGCCCGCCGACGATGAGGTCGGCCCAGGGGACGTGCTTGGAAAGCTCCACGTCATCCTCGTACCCGATATGCGTGAGCAGGAGCACCACGTCGCATTTGTCGCGCAGCCAGGAGTACTGCTGCAGCGTCTCCAGCACGGGTTTGAATGCTATGCCCTTGCAGTTGTCGGGGTGCGAGTCGGGAATGCCGGCCGGCCCGATCTGCACCGCGCCTATCACCGCCACGCTCGTGCCCATGACATCGAAAATCTCGTATGGACGCAGGTGCATGCCCCATTTGGGGTCGGGGAAGACGTTGGCGCAGATGTGGGGGAAGTTGGCCAGGTTGATAAGCTTCGTCAGGCCTGCAGGACCGGAATCGAATTCATGATTGCCAAGGGTGGTGGCGTCGAAGCCTATCTGGTTCATGAGCGCAATCATGGGGTAAGCGGGAATCTCGTACATGTCGTTGAGGGGCTCGCCGGTACGGTTGTCGCCGGCGGAAAGGACGAGCAGGCCGGGATATTCTTCCCTCAAGCTGTCCACGATGGCGGACAGCTTGGGGAAGTTCTCTATTTTGGCATGCATGTCGTTGCCGGAAACGATGTGTACTTCGCTCCTTTGAGCAAACGCGGCGGTGCCGAGCATTACGGCTCCAGCGAGAAGGAACAGCTTTTTCATATTCCTTTCACTTTGATGGTCTGACCGTCGGACAGAGGTGCGTCCTTGCCCACCAGATGGCCGTAAGCATCTTCCACGACGGCTTGTTCCAGAAGTTTTACATCCATTTTACGCAGTACCAGATAGCGGAGTACGGCGTCGCGCGTGCGGGCTCCTTCGAAGAGCTCCACGATGCGCCTGTTTACCTTGACTTTCATGCGTTTTTATTTTTTATAGAAATCGATTACTTCGTTGCCGCTGGAAATGGATGAGCCGGAGATGGTGCAGCCGGTGAAATCCACGGTCATGACGTAGAATGCACCCTCTTCCAGAGTCACGCCCTCCTTGAGGTAGATGTTGCCTGCATCGCCCCTGGTGAGGTCCAGATACTCTGCGGCACGGGCAGTGAGGGTGTGGCCGGCACTGGCTTCGCCGCCCCAGCCGTCCTGGAAGAAGTATTTGACGTTCATTTCCGCAAGCTGCCAGCGTCCGTAAGCGGTGTTGCCGTCGCCTGCCGGTACGGCATATCCCGAGACCTGGAAGATTCCGGGGCTGACCTGCGCCATCTGCAGACCGCCAGTTCCGGGCCAGTCCACGATGCCGGGCCATGCCTTGACGGGGCCGTTCTGGTAGATGTATGCCACGGTGCCGCCCATGAAGTAGCAGCCGCCGCCCTCGAGGTTGACGTTTTTGCCCTCGGCGTCGACTCTCCAGAACCTGGCGAACTGCACGTTCTGCTTGGCGGCGTCGAGATGCAGTTCGATGGCATAGTTGCCGTCCACTGCGTTGAAGCGGCCGTCGGCTGTCATGAAGTCGGGCTCGGGGATGAATCCGGCGATGCCGGCATCTCCGGATACGCTCAGTGCGTCTCCCTTCTTGAGAGGAATCAGAGCGACCTTATAGACGTCTCCTGCGCCCTTTGCGCGTACTCCGTTCACGCTGATGGAAAGGCCTTCGACGAGCTTGACGCTGGTGATGGTGAGTACGGCTGCGTCGGCTCCGGCGCTTACGTCTATCGTAAAGCGGTAGCCCATGCCTTCCTCAAGCAGCTTGCCGGGAGCGGCCTCGATGTTGCCGGAGCCGGTTACCTGGAACAGGCCGGTCTTGTCCTCCACGCGGGCATAGCTTCCGAATTCGCCTCCCCAGCCCTTCTGGTGGAAGAACTTGATGGAGAATCCGGAACTCAGCTGGGTGCCGTAGACGAGGGAGAACTGGTGGATTTTGGGAGCGACCTGCGCCATGCAGTATGCGCCGTCGGTAGTATTCCAGCTGGGACCTATTCCCGGCTTTCCGAAGTTGCCTCCGATGCACCAGATTGCGTCCATGCTGAGGCCGTCCAGAACTGCCAGGTTGTCATCGTCTTCCATGGCCTCGACCTGAATCCACTTTTTGTTGAAGTCCACATGCAGCTTGTACAGTCCGGAAATCGCCTTGAAGGTCACTACGCCGTCTGCGCTTACGTCAAAGAAGTCGTAATCGAGCTCCCAGCTGCCTATGGTGGGGATGTTGGAGAAGATCAGAGGGGTGTCGGGCACAAGGTTGTAGATTCCGGTGTCCTTGGACTCGGAGAGGTCGATCGTGTCTTTGCCGAGAGGCTCAGCGGTGAGCTCCCACAGGTCTACTGCAATGGTGTATACGCCGGCAGCACCCATCTTGAAGGGGATGGGAGTGTCGCTGA
>CAMOGR010000088.1 GCA_946614205.1 uncultured Bacteroidales bacterium
CAGACTCGGGTCCGACTGCGCTTTTTTCATCGGATGCCCCACCGCCCAGGGTGCTCCCGATGCCGCTTCTCTCCAGCCTGCATCCGAATACGGAATACGCCCCATGCTTGCCGGCGGAAGAGGCGAAATACTTGAGCCTCTGGACATAGACCTTTCCGGTTACGAGCTCCGGGTAACCGTGCCTGAGGGCGTAAGCGTCAGCACCCGGGAAGCATACGGGAGCGTGGTTCCACGCGACCGTAAAGCCCCGCAGGACAAAGAGAAATGGCTGCCCCTGCGGGAAGCGCTCAAACTTCCTGCAGAGCAGTGGAAATACTGCATATTCAACGACTTCGAAGAGGGCGTCTTTGCAAAATATCCCCAAATCGCCGCCCTCAAACAGCAATTTTACGATTCTGGCGCGATTTATGCGGCAATGTCGGGCTCAGGCTCCGCGGTTTTCGGGTTATTCCGAAAATAATCGCTATATTTGCCGCCCTTTATGAAGAAGTTACTGACAATCGCAATATCGCTCCTTGCCGCACTGTCCCTCATGGCCCAGAGCGGCAGCACCACAAAGGTACGCGGTACCGTTGTCGACGCCGACACAGGCGAGCCGATTCCCTTCGCCGGAATCTTCTTCAAGGGCACCACCGTAGGCCTTACGGCCGACATCGACGGTAAATTCACCCTGGAAACCCGCGAAAATGTGAACACCCTTGTCTGCCAGCTGCTGGGCTACGATACCCAGGAGCAGCCGGTGCGTCAGGGAGCGTTCACTGAGGTCAATTTCCGCCTCAAGCTCACCGACAACCGCCTTTCCGGGGCGGTGGTCAAGGCCGACAACAGGAAAATTAAGCGCCTGCTCGCCAATATCGACAAGAACCGCGAGCGCAACGACCCCGACCTGCGTCCCTACTTCACCTGCAAGGTTTACAATAAGATGGAGATGGACCTCACGCATGCCAGGGAGCAGCTTGACTACAAGTGGTTCAACAAGCAGTTCGGCTTCGTGTTCGACTATATGGACACCTCCGCCGTCAGCGGCGTGCCGTACCTCCCCGCAATGCTGTCCGAGACCGTAGTCGAGCGCCGTCATACACGTGAGCCCCTCCTGGACAACGAGACCATACTCGCCAACCGCATCTCCGGCATCAATCCCAATCACAACCTGCTCACGCAGTTCACCGGAAGCATGCACCTCAAGGCCAATTTCTACAAGCCTTTCATCAACTGTTTCAACGTCGAATTCCCGTCCCCCGTACAGAACGGAGGCCTGCTGTTCTACAATTACTTCATCGTCGACTCCCTCCAGATGGACGGCCGCAAGACCTACGTCGTGCGCTACCATCCCAAGGAAATCATCTCCAGCCCCGCACTGGACGGCGAGATGCGCATCGACGCCGAAGAATTCGCAATCAAGAGCATCAGGGCCAAGATGATGCGCGGAGGCAACGTCAACTGGCTCAGGGACATAGTGATAGAGGCCGACTACCAGCGCCTGGACGACTCCACCTGGTTCTACAGCCGCGACAAGCTGTACGCCGACTTCTCCATCGCCCTCGGCGACTCCACGCGCATGATGTCCGTCATAGGCACACGCCAGCTCAGCTACTCCGACGTGGACTTCTCCCCCATCGAGGTCATGCCCACCGCCGACGGCAAGGTAAAGGTGCTCTCCGACGCCAACCACAAGGACGACGCTTTCTGGGACCAGGCCCGCCCCGAAGAGCTCACGGAGCACGAAAAGGACATCTACAAGATGGTACACGAGGTGCAGCAGGCCCCTCTGTACAAGGGCGCATACAAGACCATCTACACCCTGGCCAACAATTACCTGGACTTCGGCCCCATAGGCTTCGGCCCGCTCATGAACATCTACTCCAACAACCCGCTGGAGGGCCCCAGGCCGCAGTTCGGCATGCACACGTCCAAGGACCTGAGCACCAACTTCAGGATTTCGGGTTACGTGGCATACGGTTTCGGCGACAGGGAATGGAAGGGCGGCATAACCTACGAGCAGCTGTTCAAAAGGGAGCCGCAGCGCAAGCTCACCACCGTGCTCTCGTCCGACATACATCAGCTCGGCAAGGGCCAGAGCGACATCACCAGCGGCAACCTGCTGAGTTCCCTCGTGAGCAAGGAGTCCAAGCCCGGCAGGCGCAGCGAATTCTCGATTCGCTATGACCACGAGTTCAGCATGCAGCTCAACGGCGTCGCAAGCATAGCTCTCAAACGTTATTACTCAAGTCCTTTCGCAGAGATGCGGGCATGGGACGGAGGCATCGTCCCGAGCATCGCCACAAACGAATGGCGTCTCAAGATGCGTTTCTCAAAGGAAGAAACGGTCAACCGCGGCTACTTCAACAAGACCTACGTCCACACCGACTACCCTATCGTAAGCCTCGACCTGCAGGGCTCGATAGGCGGCATACGGAAGAACGACGTGAGCTTCTTCATGCCCCAGCTGCACGTGGACTGGAAATTCAGGATTCCCCCCGTGGGCATGTCCGACATGCACCTGAGGGCCGGAACGATATTCGGGCAGGTTCCCTGGCCGCTGCTCAACCTGTATCAGGGCAACGACACCTTCATGATAGACAAGAGCGCCTTCTCCTGCATGGAGTACTTCGAATTCGCGTCCGACACCTGGGCCACCCTGCTGTGGTATCATACGTTCAACGGCTTCTTCCTCGGCAAGATTCCCCTTATCCGCGAACTTCAGCTGCGTGAGGAGTTCACTGCCAAGATTGCATACGGCACCCTGCGCGACGAGAACAACGGCACCCTGGCCTCCTTTGGCGCACCCATGATGTTCCCCACCAACAAGCGGGGCGTGATGACGCAGGGGCTCGACGGAGTTCCCTATATCGAACTTGGAGCCGGTCTGTCGAACATCTTCCGCCTGCTGCGCGTAGACTTCATCTGGAGGGTCACCCATCGCGAAAAGACTCTGCCCGACGGCACGGTCGTAACCGCACGCGGAGCAGAGCCTCTGTGGAATATCCGCGGGAACGCAGCCTTCTGGGACAAGGTGCCCGCATGGTTCCCCAATGCAATCAGCATCGGGATGGAGGTCCGTTTCTAAGATTACTGTGACAGACGGAGGTTCCTGGCGTTGATGGAACCGGAGCCGGAGACCTTCTGGCTGAGAGAACGTGCGGTGCCGTAAAGGCGCATGCTGCCGCTGCCGGAAATCCGTACGTCGATGTCGCCTGCTTCCTTGCAGCCGATTTCCGCACTGCCGCTGCCGGAGATACCCACCGAAACAGACTCTGCCGTAAGGGATTCGACATCAATGTCGCCGCTTCCCGAGATGGAGAAAGACACAGACTGGGCAAAGATTGCTCCTGCGTCCACATCTCCGGATCCCGTAACGGTGGAAGTGAAATTGTCGCAGGCAATGGATACGGCCTCAAGGTCGCCGCTGCCGCTGACCGAGAAATTGAAATCGCCGGGAGCAACAAGGGGGCCGTCAATGGAGCAGTCGCCAGAGCCGGAAACATGCA
>CAMOGR010000089.1 GCA_946614205.1 uncultured Bacteroidales bacterium
TCGTCGTCAATGCCGCCAACATAGAAAAAGACTACCGCTGGCTGCAGGAACAGGCCGCAGGGTACGAGGTCGAAGTCTTCAACGACTCCGATTCGTGGGGGCAGATAGCCCTCCAGGGCCCCAAGGCTGAGGATACCCTTGTAAACCTCCTCGGAATCGAAGAGTTGCGCGAGGTGGAGTTCTACTCCTTCTGCGACCTCGAAGACGAAGAGGGCGGCCGCGTCATCGTGAGCCGTACCGGTTACACCGGCGAGGACGGATTCGAAATCTATGCGTCTCCCGACAATATCCGCGACCTCTGGCAGGCTCTTGTCGAAGACGGCGTGCAGCCCTGCGGCCTTGGCTGCCGGGACACCCTCCGCTTCGAGGCCGGCCTTCCCCTTTACGGAGACGAACTCAGCGCGGAAATCAGCCCCGTCATGGCCGGTCTCTCCATGTTCTGCAAGCTGGACAAGCCCGAATTCATCGGCAAGGACGCCCTTGTGCGTCAGAAGACTGAAGGCCCTGCACGCAAGGTCGTAGGCATAGAACTGGCCGACTCCGCCGTGCCCCGGGCCGGATATCCCGTTGAGCTTGAGGACGGTACCCAGGTCGGTGTCGTCACCACCGGATACCATTCCATCACCCTGGACAAGAGCCTCTGCTTTGCGCTCGTGGATGCCGCGCATTCTGCGCTCGGGACAGCCCTGAACATCCGCATACGCAAGAAAATGTTCCCCGGAACAGTAGTAAAGAAACGTTTTTACAAGACCAATTATAAAAAATGAGTAAGATAATCGAAGGACTCCTCTACAGCGAGTCGCATGAATGGGTGAAGGTCGAAGGCGACCTCGCCGTCATCGGTGTAACCGACTTTGCACAGGCAGAAATGGGCGACATTACCTACGTCGACCTCCCCTCGGAGGGTGATGTGGTGGCCGCGGGTGAAGAATTCGGAGCCCTGGAGAGCGTCAAGGCCTCCAGCGAGCTGTTCTGTCCCGTGTCCGGCACTGTCGAGGCCGTCAACGAAGACCTTGAGGGCGCGCCCGAAACCGTCAACGAGGACCCTTACGCAGCGTGGATTATCAAGGTCCGCATGAGCGACACCGCCGAACTGTCCTCGCTGCTCTCTCCCGAGGCTTACGCAGAAATTGCAAAATAATCCGCTATGAGCACATTCGCCTATTTTCCCCACACCGGTGAGGATATTAAGGTGATGCTTGACCGAATAGGGCTCTCCTCTCTGGACGGGCTCTATTCTGACGTGCCTGCCGAGTTCATCCACAAAGGGGAGTATGACCTTCCCTCGGCGATGACGGAGGACGAGGTGCGCCGCTGGTTCGAGGACATGGCTTCGCGCAACACCCGCCTCAAGGTTTTCGCCGGTGCGGGTGCGTACGACCATTACACGCCGTCGGTCATTCCCTACATCACCTCCCGCTCGGAGTTCCTTACCGCATATACTCCGTACCAGTGCGAGATATCCCAGGGCACCCTCCGCTATATCTTTGAGTGGCAGAGCATGATATGCGCCCTTACCGGACTCGACGTTTCCAATGCCTCCATGTACGACGGCCCTACCGCCGCTGCCGAGGCCATGCGCATGTGCGTAGCCTGCACGCGCAAGCGTAATACCGTAGTGGTTTCCGACAGGCTGCTTCCCCATGTGCTTGACGTGCTGCGTACCTATTCCCGTTATTCCGGAATCAATCTCGTGGTTGCGGAAGACGTGCGTGAGACCATTGCCGAGGGAGGTCTCGACCTTGCCGGCGTGATAGTCCCTTCCATCAACCGTTTCGGCATTATAGAGAACCACACCGGCCTTGCGGACCTTGTCCACGGACTGGGCGCGCTGCTGGTTGAATACTGTGACCCTTCGGCGCTTGCAGTCGTGAAGACGCCAGCCGAATGGGGCGCCGACATCGCAGTCGGAGACGGCCAGAGCCTTGGCGTTCCCCTGTGCTACGGCGGCCCGTACGTGGGCTTCATGGCATGCCGTGAACAGTGGATGCGCAAGCTGCCCGGCCGCATCGTAGGGCAGACCTCCGATGCAGCGGGACGCCGTGCATTCGTACTTACGCTTCAGGCCCGCGAGCAGCATATCCGCCGCGAGAAGGCCACGTCCAACATCTGCTCCAACGAGTCGCTCATGGCGCTCTGGTGTACCGTGTACCTTTCAGTCATGGGACCGGAGGGAATGCGCAAACTGAATGCCCTTTGCTACGAACGCTCGCATTATCTCAAGGAGCAGTTGCTTGCAACCGGTCTTTTCGAAGACCCGTTCGAGGGCTATCCTTTCCTCAAGGAGTTCGCACTCAGGCCGCTGTGCAGCACGGAGAAGCTGCAGCAGGCCCTTCTGGACGCCGGTTATTTCGGTGCGCTCGGCACCCCCGAGGGCTACGTCACGTTCTGCGCCACCGAGCGCCGCAGCGTGGAAGAAATAGATTCTATGGTTAAAGTCATCAGGGATTCTGCGCTATGAAATACTACGACAAACTCGTTTTCGAACTTTCCGTAAAGGGTCGCAGTGCGTATTCGCTGCCCTCATGCGACACACAGATTCCCCAGGGAGCCGTATGGCGCCTCTCTCCTCTCCCTCTTCCCGAGCTCAGCGAACCCGATGTGGTCCGGCACTATACCAACCTCAGCCAGATGAACTTCGGCGTCGATACCGGATTCTATCCGCTCGGTTCGTGTACCATGAAGTACAATCCCAAGATCAACGAGGAGATTGTGCCTCAGTTCAACGGCCTGCATCCGCTTCAGCCTTCGCAGACCGTAGAGGGCGCTCAGGCGATACTCGAATTTGCCGACAAGGCTCTTGCTGAGATTACAGGCATGAAGCACTTCACCTTCCTGCCCTGCGCGGGAGCCCACGGTGAGCTGACCGGTCTCATGATTATGAAGGAGTATCACATGCGCAGGGGAGACACCGCGCGCACCAAGGTGATAGTTCCCGACAGCGCCCACGGTACCAATCCTGCGAGCGCGGCAGTGTGCGGCTTCGACATAGTTGTCGTCAAGTCGCGAGGCGACGGCCTCGTGGATGTGGACGACCTGCGTCCGCTCCTCGGTCCGGATGTCGCCGGCATCATGATGACCAATCCCAACACCCTCGGCCTGTTCGAAAGGGATATAAAGGAAATAGCCTCCCTTGTTCATGGCTGCGGCGGCCTTCTGTATTATGACGGTGCCAACATGAATCCGCTACTCGGAGTGGTGCGTCCTGGCGACATGGGCTTCGACATTATGCACCTCAACCTCCACAAGACCTTCAGTACGCCGCATGGCGGCGGCGGTCCCGGCAGCGGTCCCGTAGGAGTCGCAGAGCATCTTGTTCCCCTTCTCGATGCGCCGCGCACCAGCGGTTTCCACGGAAATTTCGGCGTCATCCTCAAGGCCTGCGCCTACATTCTCACGCTTGGCCGCGAGAACATCCGGCTTGCCGGCCCTCTTGCCACGCTTGCAGCCAATTACGTCAAGGAATCCCTCAAGGATGCTTACAAGCTCCCCATACCGGGCGTGTGCAAGCACGAGTTCGTATTCGACGGCCTTGCGCAGGAGGGCGACGTCACTACTCTCGACGTTGCCAAGCGCCTTCTCGACTATGGCTTCCATGCTCCTACCATTTATTTCCCGCTGCTCTTCCATCAGGCCCTGATGATAGAGCCTACGGAGACGGAGTCTCTCCAGACTCTGGACGCCTTCATCGACGTCATGCATACCATAGCACGCGAGGCTTCCGAGAATCCCGCTCTGCTTCACGATGCTCCTCACAATACGCCAATCGGCAGGCCGGATGAAACGGCCGCCGCGCGTCAACCGATTTTGAAATTCAGTTTTTAACCTTTTTTATGAAAAATTATTTCGATCTTACCGGCCGTGTGGCCGTTGTGACCGGCGCTTCCGCCGGCCTGGGCCTCCAGATGGCCAAAGCTTTTGCAAATCAGGGTGCCAATCTTGTGCTTCTTGCACGTCGCATGAATCTCCTCGAAGAGAATGCCAAGGCTATTCGTGAGGAGTTTGGCGTAGAGGTACTTCCTTTCGCTTGCGACATTACCGACACGGAAAAAGTCAAGGCAGCGGTAGCCGCCACCATGGAGAAATTCGGTCGCGTCGACATCCTTATGAACAATGCAGGCACCGGTGCCGTCGCTCCCGCTGAGGAGATTACCGACGACCAGTTCAAGCACGAGATGAACATCGACCTTTTCGGTACCTTCATCTGCTCCCGTGAATTCGGCAAGGAGATGATCAAGGCCGGTTACGGGCGCATCATCAACATTGCTTCCATGTACGGTCTCGTCGGCAACCTCATCGTCGGCAGCGCTCCTTACCATGCAGCCAAGGGCGGCGTGGTCAATCTCACCCGCGCTCTCGCAGCCGAGTGGGGCAAATACGGCATTACCGTGAACAGCATCTGCCCCGGTTACTTCTACACCGACCTCACCACCGAGACCCTCGACAGCGACTTCTTCCAGGCAATCGCCAAGAACAATATCCCTCTCGGCCGCTATGGCAAGAGTGGAGAACTCGATTCCTGCGCTCTGTTCCTCGCTTCACCTGCAAGCACTTATGTGAACGGACAGAATATCGCAGTCGACGGCGGATATACTTGCATCTAGCGATGCAAGTACATTGAGCCCCCTGCATCCCCCGTCCCCTGGGGGTGCAGGGGGATAGGTTTTCCCTTTTTGAGTGCCGGCCAGGCACGAAAAAAGGGAAAGCTGACTGCATCGCACCGCTACAACCTCATACCCTTGCTGCCTTCCGGCCCTGGGGGAATTTTGAGGGAGCTGGTCGTACAGGACTTTCCCGGGGGCAAATATACAAAAAAATCAGATACTGTCGAAAAACAACGGCAGAATATCATCGACTTTTGCAAATTTCCAGATTTTCCGGCCACCTACCATGATGACGCTCATGTCCTTGCCTGACTTGGCCTGATACTGCGCCATCACCTGGCGGCAGGCGCCGCAGGGCGTGGCCGGTTCGTCGGTCAGTTTTCCGTAGAGCCCGCCGCAGAGCGCAATGCTCTGCATTTCCTTGTCGGGATACTTTGAGCCGGCGGCGAAAAGTGCCGTCCTCTCTGCGCAAAGGCCAGACGGGAACGCAGCGTTCTCCTGGTTTGCGCCGCGCACTATCTGTCCGTTGGACATGCGTACTGCGGCTCCGACGTTGAAGTGGGAATAAGGAGCATAGGAGCCCCTCATTCCCTCAATCGCCGCCTGTGCGAGTTCGCGGTCCTCTGCACTGAGCTCGGAAATGGTTGAATATTCTTCGAAGTCTATGGTTATGTTCTTGTGTGTCATATTGTTGTGAATTGTTTCTTGAGACTCTCGATTTTCTCGTCAGCGTCGGCACCCTTGGCTCCGAAGTAGAACTTAATCTTGGGCTCGGTGCCTGATGGCCTCACAGAGACCACGTCTCCCGCCTCGTCGAAGAACTGCAGGACGTTGGAGGACGGCTGGCCGGTGAGCTCGGGCTTGAGGTAATCCACCACCTTTACGACCGGAGAACCGCAAAGCTCAGCAGGAGGGTTGCTGCGCAGTCTCTCCATGATGGAGGCAATCTCACGTGTGCCCTCGATACCCTTGCGGACCAGGCTCACGAGGCCTTCCTTCCGGTAGCCGAATTCGGCATAGACCTTCTGGAGCAGCCCGTAGAATGTGAGCCCCTTGGAGGCGGCCCAGGCGGCACATTCGGCGATCATCATGCAGGTTACGGGGGCGTCCTTGTCGCGCACGAACTGGCCGATGTTGAACCCGTAGCTCTCTTCTCCGCCGCAGACGAACTCCTCTCCGAGGGCCTCGCGCTCCTTGACGACCGCCGCAATGTACTTGAAGCCGGTCAGAACGTTGTAGACGGGAACTCCGAAGCTGCGGCAGATGTCGGTGATGAGCTCCGTGGTGACTATGGTCTTGACGACGTACTTGCCCTTGCCGAGGGTTCCGAGTTCGCGGCGGCGGGTAAGGATGTAGTATGTAAGGACCGATGCGGTCTGGTTGCCGTTGAGAAGCACCATCTTCCCTTCATCGTCACGCACCGCGATGCCTACGCGGTCGGCGTCGGGGTCGGTCCCGATGACGATGTCGGCGCCCGTCTGCTCCGCCCTCTGAAGGGCGAGCGACAGTGCCGCAGGCTCTTCGGGGTTGGGGGAGACGACAGTGGGGAAGTCGCCGTCGGAAAGGTCCTGTTCGGGGACGTGGATGACCTCTCCGAAGCCGGAGCGGCGCAGGATTTCCGGCACCAGGCGCACTCCGCAACCGTGCAGCGGGGTGTATACTATCTTGAGGCTCTTGCCGTATTCTGCAACGGCCTCGGGGCTGAGACGCAGCGACAGCAGGTCGCTGAGGTACTTCTCGTCTACGTCAGCTCCCATCGCTTGAATCTCACCGCAGCGGAGGCCGGCTTCGAACTTGACCTGAGAAGGGTCTGTGATTTTTGCGACCTCGGCGACGATTTCCTTGTCGACGGGCGACGTCACCTGACCGCCGTCGGACCAGGAGACCTTGTATCCGTTGTACTCCTTGGGATTGTGGGAGGCGGTAATCATGATGCCTGCTACCGCACCCTTGAGGCGTACGGCATAGCTCATTTCGGGCGTGGGACGGATGTTGTCGAAAATGAATACGTTGATGCCGTTGGCGCTGAGCACCTGGGCCGCTATTCGGGCAAAGTCCTTGCTGTTGTTGCGGGAATCGTAGGAAATGACCACGCGCAGGTCGTCACCCTCGCAATGGCTGAGGATGTAGTTCGCAAGGCCCTGGGTAGCCATGCCCACCGTGTAGCGGTTCATGCGGTTGGTGCCGGGGCCCATGATTCCGCGCAGGCCGCCTGTACCGAATTCGAGGTTCTTGTAAAAAGCATCCTCAAATCCCGCAGGGTCTTCCGCACGGAGTTTGAGGATTTGCATCTTTGTGGTCTGGTCGAAGTCTCCCTCGAGCCAGCTCTGGGCTTTGAGTTCGTATTCTTTCATATTTCCTTGCATGTTTCGTTCCTGGTCTCGAAGACGCGTCCGGGATAGCGCTCGAGTATGTTGCGGTTGTGGGTGACCATGACGATGGCGGTGCCCCTTTCCTTGTTGATTTTCATCAGGAGGTCCAGAATCCCTACTGCCGTCTCTGCGTCGAGGTTGCCCGTGGGCTCGTCTGCGATTATCACTTCAGGGTCGTTGAGAATGGCCCTCGCGATTGCGATTCGCTGCTGCTCGCCGCCGGAAAGCTGGTGGGGCATCTTGTGCGCCTTGGTCTGCATGCCGACAGCCTCGAGCACATCGAGTATGCGCTTGTCTATTGCGGCGGAGTCCTTCCAGCCGGTGGAGCGCAGCACGAATTCAAGGTTGGACTCGACGGTGCGGTCGAGCAGAAGCTGGAAGTCCTGGAACACCACTCCGAGCTTGCGGCGGAGCATGGGGATGTCGCGCTTCCGGATGCCGCGCAGGTCGAACCCGCAGACGTTGCCCTCTCCGGACGGGAGGGGATTTTCCGCTATGATGGTGCGGATGATGGAAGTCTTGCCGGTGCCTACCTTGCCCACGATGTAGACGAGGTCACCTTCCCGGACTTCCATGTCAAGGCCGTAGACGACGATGCTCTCGCCGCTGGTGATGTCCGCATCTTTGAAAAAGATGACATTTTTCATAAAAAACTGTCCTTATGTTCTGCAAATATAACTTAATTTGAGTAAATTTGTAAGTTAAAATTGTATTTTTATGCGAGTGAGACTTTTAATGGCCGCCGTACTGCTGTCTGTATCGGTTTATGCGGCGCCTGATGAGCGGACCGGGATATACCGCGAGGCGGTTAATCTCTACAACCACGGCATGTATGAGAGGGCGGCGACGCTGCTCGACAAGATACCCGGCGACCCGATGAGTGACGGTTATGCGCTTCTCTGCGCGATCAAGATGCAGAGCGACGGCTTCGAGCAGAAGCTTGCCGACTACGAGCGCGACTGGCGCAAGTCGAGCATTTCGAACCTTATAGACTACGAATACGCCCTCGTGCTGTTCGACCGCGGCCGCTACGGCGAGGCGGCGGAGCGTTTCGCCGGCGTGGAACGCAAGTACCTCGACGATTCGACATGGCAGGAGCTTGCGTTCAAGTCGGGTTACTCCTTCTTCAACCGTGGGCTCTACAACGACGCCCGTCCGTTTTTCTATGAGGTCGAGAACCTTCCCATGTCCGACTACCGCGCCCCTTCGCGCTATGCCCTCGGATACATGAGCTACTGCGAGAAGGATTTCCCCACCGCGCAGAAATGGTTCGAACTGTCTGCTACGGACCCCCGTTTTGCGGCCCTTTCGTCCTTCTACCTGGTGGACTGCCATTTCATGCAGAAGGACTACGATTACACCATCGCCGAGGGAACGAAGATTTTCGACGGCGAGCCGGGAGTGAGGCAGGCGCATCTCGCCCGCATAATCTCCGAATCCTATCTGGTGAAGGGAGACAAGCAGAAGGCGAAGGAATACTATTCCGCGACTTCCAAGGAAAACATGGGACGTTCCGACTGGTTCTACGCCGGTTCCGTCCTGTATGCGGTCGACGACTTCAAGGGCGCCATCGCCAATTACACCAAGATGACCGACCGTACCGATTCCCTTGGCCAGATCGCAAACTACCAGCTTGCCAACGCGTACCTTCACACCGGCAACAACATTGCCGCCATGAATGCCTTCCGCGACGCCTCCTCGGTCTCATGGAATTCCGTCATGCAGGAGGACGCCCTCTTCAACTACGCCAAGCTTGCATTCGACCTCAACAAGGACACTGCCCCCTTCGGCCAATACATCCAGACATACAACACCTCCCGCCGCGGGGATGAAATCTACGGCTACATGGCCCTTGCATCCCTGTACAACCGCGATTACGCCGGCGCCGTGGAGGCCTACGACAAAATCGACGAACTCGACGCAGGCCAGCAGAACAACTACATCAAGGCCTACTACCTGAGGGGCGTCCAGCTCGTTGAAAGCGGCTCCTATACCGATGCGGTTCCTTGCTTCCGCGCCGCAGCCTATTACCTTCCCAAGCATAACCCGCTCGGCCAGATGGCCCGTTACTGGCAGGCCGAATCATGCTACAGGGGCGAGAATTACGGCGAGGCCGCCAGGCTGTTCGCCGACCTGTACAACGTGTCCGCTCTCGACGGCAAGACCGAGGGCGAACTGCTCCCGTACAATGCGGCCTACTCCCACATGCAGGCCCGCGAGTACCCCCAGGCTATACGCTGGTTCGACATCTATCTCTCCGAGGGAGGCCGGACCTGTCGCCGCGACGCGCTGGTCCGCAGGGGAGACTGCTATTTCGCCTCCAAGGACTATCCCGGGGCGATAACTGCTTACCGTGCGGCCATCAAGGAGGTCCCTGTCAAGGAGGATATCTATCCGTACACCCAGCTTGCGCTTTCCTACGGCCTTTCCGGCGACAATGACGCCCGTGCCGACGCCCTGGCATACGTGCTTCACGCCGATCCTGACACTCCCATGTACGCCGAAGGCCTCTACGAACTCGGACGCGCCAACATGGACATCTCCGACAATGCCAAGGCGCTTGAGGCGTTTACGCTCCTGCGCGACAACGCCTCCGACCGGCAGACCCGCGCCAAGGCCCTCATCGGCATAGGAATGGTCAGCCGCAACACCTCCGACTATGACGCCGCCCTTTCTTCATACAAGGAAGTCGTGGAACTGCTTCCCGGTTCCGACTACGCCGAGGACGCACTCTTCGCCATTGAAAGCATCTACCAGACTCTCGGTCAGCCCGAGAAGTATCTTGAATACGTGGAGTCCAACAACCTGGCGGCAGGGAAGACCGATTCCGACAAGGAGCAGCTCTATTTCGACACGGCAGAACAGGTCTATCTGTCCGGCAATTTCGTACAGGCTGCCTCGTCTCTCCAGAAGTACCTCGATACGTATCCTTACGGCGCCCACCGTACCAGCGCCCTGTTCTATATGGCCGAGTCCTATTCCGCCCTCGGCAACAAGGAGAAAGCCTGTGAATTCTACGAGCAGGTCATCGCGGCGCCCGACGCCGGTTCCTTCGCCGAATCCTCCAGGCTCCACCTCGGAGATCTCTCGTACGGCCTCGAGCGATACATGAAGGCTTATGCCGCATACAAGGACCTTCGGGACAACGCTGTCATCGAGGCCAACCGCCGTGCCGCCCTTCTGGGCATGATGCGCTCCGCCTTCCGGGCCCGCAGCTGGGAGGACGCCAGTTCCGCAAGCGACGCAGTCGCTCTCATCCAGGGACTTACCAAAGACGAAAAGCGCGAGTGCGACTACGTCAAGGCCAAGTCGCTCATGGCGTCCAGCCGCCGCGAAGAAGCCCTGTCGGTGTTCAAGACTCTCTCGTCCCAGCCCGCCACCGAGGAGGGTGCGGAGGCCCGCTACATCCTTATCCAGGATGCATTCGACCGTGCCGACTACACAGCCGTCCAGGAGGGAGTATTCGACTTCTCCGACAAGTCCGGCGGTCAGAATTACTGGCTTGCAAGGGCTTACATCACCCTTGCCGACACCTTCCTGCAGCTCGGCAAGAGCGAGCAGGCCAAGGCTACGCTTGAAAGCATACGCAACGGATACACACCAGACCGTCCCGACGACGACATCCAGGACCTCGTATCCGCAAGGCTGTACAAACTTTAAAGTTCCGTCCAGAGTATGAAAAAAATCATCATATTGGCAGTCCCGGCATTGTTCTCGCTTGGCCTGCATGCCCAGAACCTCAATCCGGAGGTCCACGTGACAAACGAG
>CAMOGR010000090.1 GCA_946614205.1 uncultured Bacteroidales bacterium
CAGTCCTGCAATCAGCGCATCCTTGTCCATTCCTGCAAGGAATACCGCCGAATGGGCCTCAGTGAGCGTCTGCATGGCCGTCTTGACGGGGATCGTGACAAATACGGCATCTGAGCCAAGCTCCTTGTTGTCGGACACATAGTTGAGCAGCACGCCGAGCACCGGCACATCTGCCGGCACGTCGAAGGCGGCCTCGAACGGCACGCTGCCGCCGGCAGGAACAGTCACCGCAGCGGACGCCGTGCCTATGACCTGCGAGGTCTTGTAGTCGGATCCGTTATAGAAACGCATGCTCACACGCCCGCTGACGGGGACTTCCAGACTGCTGGAAAGAGTGGCGCGGGCAACGTACTCGTCGCCCCCGTAGAGGAAGAGCGGCTGGGCGAGCGCGGCCTTGACGGGTATGGAGACCTTCATTTCGCGGCGGAGCACGGCGTTCTTCATCCCGGCGCCGTGGGCGAACAGCTGAACGTAATAAGTAGACAGGCGGTCCGCCCCGGAGAAGCGGAGCTCGACATTGCCGTTTTCGTCGGAACGCAGCATGGGCTCCCATGCCATGGTTGCGCCGAAATTGTCACGCACATGGACGTCAGGAACGCCGGCTTCCTCGAACGTGGAATCGTTGAGAGTCGCCATTGCCGATTCCGCAGCGACACGCCCGCCGGCCGCCTTCATCAAGGGAATGCCGAGTTCATCGGCATAATACAGATCGTAACGGGACCCGCAGAAACCGCAGACGGAATCATAGCTGAC
Organism: uncultured Bacteroidales bacterium; assembly: GCA_946614205.1. The sequence goes on from CAMOGR010000090.1 coordinate 754, forward strand.
GCAGGGCTCCGGACGGCGCTGCGGCCTTACGGGACTCCACTCGTTGGGCTCAATCGTTTCGGTAGCCTTGTCGAAGACGGTGGCCGCGCACTCTATGCCTGGCTCGGTGGAAATGAGAAGGGATACCTGCTCGCCGGGCCTCGCCAGGTCGGTGAAACGGGTGAAAGACAGAGGCAGGGGCTTCACGATGACGGGAAGCCTGAGCGTGCGCGAGTAGCTGTGGCACTCTCCCTTATGGAAGAACAGCACGCTGAGGGTGAGGCTCTCGGGCCAGTCGGCCTTGCGCTGATACGAGACCGTGGCAAGCGAGCCGGGAAGGCCCCTTACACCCTTTAGATTGACCATCTGGCGTTCAAGCAGCACGTTGCCGCTGCCGACAAGTTCCACGACTGCCCATACCGGACCGTCGGTGCTGCCGAACTGCAGGGCGATGTCTTCTCCGCCGAGTTCCTTGAAAAAGTATACGGCATCCATGTCGAGAGCCGTATCGGTATCCTCGGCTTTGACAAAGTTGAACTCATGCTGGTTCGTCTCCAGCTCGCCGTCGGCCCTTCGGGCGCTGGCTTTCACCTTGACCTTATACAGTCCTGACGGCTTGCCGGAAAGGTCGAGGTCCATGGTGCTGTTGGGCTCCGCACTGCCGTTGAGAACGGTTTTGCCGGCCTCATCAAGGATTTCGTAATAGAGTTCGAGTCCTTTCCTGGTGACTCCGGCCGTACTGAAATTCACGCGGGCGAAGTTGTCGCGGATTATCCTGCCGCTGCCCCAGTAACGATTCTCCCCGGAAAGCCTGTAACGGCCGTCGACAGTGTTCTCGAGTTCAGCTGAAATGGGAATGCGGTAATTGACGTTCTTCCATGTGCTGAACTGCTGCGTTTCTCCGGTTGCGTCGGCAACGGTGACCGTAACACCGAAACCGTAGCGGGAAGGGTTTACGGGGATGGGAATGTCGAAACTGAAACTGCCGTCCGGCTTGAGAGAAATATCGCCGGAGCCATAGCCGTCAGTGCTGTAATAGACCCTGGCGTCTCCCAGGTTGTGCCCGGAGTATGCCGCCACCTTGCCGCTCACGCGGACGATGTCTCCCGGGAAATACATCATGTCATCCCCGTCCCATACAAGGTCGAAGGTGGGCAGGACGAATTCGTCAACGCGCACCTGAGTGCTCGTGATGCGTGAACCGTTTTCCTCAACCCGCAGAGAGAACATTCCGCCGCGGCTTTGGGAAGTGAGCCCGAAAGAGCCTTCGACAGAACCGAACTCGTTGGTCTTGAGCTCTTTGACTCCGACTTCATTGTTCTGGGGATCTGTCAGCACGACCTTCACAGGACGGCCGGCAGGGAAAGTTTCGAGGCTGTAGGTGCCGGTATAGAGCACTGCCTTGAAATGAAGGATTTCGCCGGGATTGTAGGCCCCGCGGTCGGTGAGGATGACGGCCCTGCGGTAGGGATAATCCGTGAGCGGCTTGCTTATTCCGGGATGCGGTGAGCGCACGTTCACCGATTCCGACAGGCGAAGGCGTCCGTCCTTGCCGGTCAGGCTGGCCCGAATCGAATAATCGGCGTATTTGTCCTGGGAAAGCACGGACTGAATTTTCTCGGGGAGCTGGGTGAAGCCGTCGATGGCTACGGGCCCGACGGTGAACTTCAGCTTGCCGTCGGCGTCCAGAAAACCGAAATTGCACTCGGCGACTGGTTCGCCCGTATAGTAATCCGCCACAAAGGCACCGTACCCTTTGTCTATCGCCCTAGTCGCGATGGAAAGGGTGTACTTGACATATTTGGAGAAATCGCTGCAACCTTCCGCCTTGCACTCGATATCGTACTCGCCGTCATCGAAGTCAGGAAGTGTGACTTTGACTATGTCCTGGAGGTAATAGCTTGCTTTCTTGTTGGTTACGGTCGTGCTCCATAACGCACGGGTGCCTGATTTAACCGTGAGTTCAAGGCTCTTTACATTGCGAAGTGTAAGGGTCGCCTCGCGGCCCTCGACGGATGTGCCAATGCTTCTGGACTCGAGTTCTTCAAGGACGCCTGCAGCACGGTGGCAGCAGTCGGCGATGAGCCGCTCGTCGCCGCTCAGACGCGAAATCTCCTTGCCAAGGGACTTGCAGCGGTCGCGCAGCGCCTCGTAGTCGCTGGAAGTTGAAGACTTGTCCATACGCCTGAGGCTGAGTTCATAGCCCAGGCGCCAGTCACGCGCGAGAAGCCCGACGGCCTTGTCGCTGTACTTGTTTTCAAGCTCACCCAGCATGGAATAAGCCACCGAATCCGAATAATACGTACATCCGGCATACTCAACAAGAGCCGCCTCGGGATACCTGGAGCCGAAATATTCTTTTAAGAGCGGCGAACGGACCGAGTTGAAAATACTCCAGAGAGCATATTCATAGTCGTTTTTGACGAATTTCAGAAGGGCCGGAGAGAACACGTGGCGGGAGAAATCTCCGTCGCGCCTGTGGAATTCCGGGTTGAAGGAGGACTGCAGCGACTCCTTGTTGTCGCGGACAAACTGTTCCGACCTGGCGCGGTCCCACCCGTGATGGCGGGAAAAGAATTCAGCGACAGGCTCTCCCATCTGCGTGATTTCATTGCTGAAATCCGCCTGGGCCGCAGAGCGGTCCTTCCAGTTGACATTGGAACGCACCGATACGCACCGGGATGCGGCATCATAGAAGTCCCATGCCAGATGCTTGGAGGCGGCTTCTTTCTTTATGGCATCAAGTGCGGCCAGCTGGTCCTGCGGCTTGTCGGCCTTTTCGGCCTTGTAATAATCCTTCCAGAGGGCGATAAGAATGTGGCCTTCTGAATCTTTGGTCTGCGAGAATGACATGATGGTTGACAGAATCAGTGCAAGGGTCAGTGTTAACTTCTTCATATGCTCTCAATATATGAAATCGCCTCGGACGCCACGTAGGTACTGCCGCCGATATAGACAATGGGGTCCTTCATGGCTGAAGCAGCCTGCAGGGCCAGCCTTACGGCATCTTCTACGCCTGGCGCCGAAGTACAGTGCAGATGTTTCAATTTCAATGCCAAAGTGGCTGTGTCCATCGCCCGCGGCGTGCGGGGCGCCGCAAGGAAATACAGGGCATCCACGGGAAGCAGTTGCGATATGGAATCCACGTCTTTGTCGGCCATGGCGCCGTAGACTATTACAAGCGGGCGTCTCCCCCCCTCACGAAGGGCTGCGAGGCGCTTCATATTATACTCCATGGCTGGCGGATTGTGGCCTATGTCGCAGATTGTAAGCGGGTCCCGGAGGAGTATTTCCCATCGGGCCCGAAGGCCGGTGCTGCGGGCCGCATCCCTGAGTACTTCGCGGTCCGGCGTGAGCCCAAGGAGGCTGACGGCCGCGGCAGCCGTGCGGTAGTTCACCGCCGCATGAGATTCGCTGACGCCATTGGGAGCCTCCGGGAAATCCTCCGCATAGTACAGCGGGCAGCCCACGGCGGAGCTGACGCGCTCGAATACCGGCGTGGTTTCCCCGTCCCTGCCCCATACGAGGGCCGGAACGCCCCGTTTGAAGATACCGGCCTTCTCACCTGCTATGGTCGGACGGTCCGGACCCAGCAGGTCGCAGTGGTCGAGTCCTATCGACGTTATGACGCAGAGCTCCGGTGTGATGATGTTGGTGCTGTCGAGGCGCCCTCCGAGGCCCGTTTCAACTACGGCGCAATCGACCCCCTGCCGCGCAAACCACCAGAAGGCCATCCCCGTAGTAATCTCGAAGAACGACAGCCCCTGCGAAGCGCCTTCGTATCCGTCCAGATACAGCAGCACATCCTCGCGGGGAATCATGCTGCAGCCGTCGGGAGAAACAAGCTTTATCCGCTCCCTGAAATCCAGCAGGTGCGGTGAGGTATAGAGTCCGACGCGCTTCCCGGAATGCGCCAGCGAGGCGGCAATCATCGAGCATACCGAGCCTTTGCCGTTCGTCCCCGCCACATGTACCGAAGCAAAGCGGCGGTGCGGATGCCCCAGGGCGTCGTCCAGGCGCATCATGCCCTCCAGGCCGGGTTTGTAGGCATCACCTGAGAAACCAGAGGTCTGCACGCTCCGGTGCAGGGAGAAAAGCTGCCGTATCCGCTCGTCGTAGGTCATGCCGTCAAAGGAATCTTTCGAAGAAATCGGTGAACTTGAGATACAGCTGCTCGCGCCAGGGGCCGGTCACGTTGTGCTCGCTGCGCGGGTAGGGATAATAGTCCGGAATGACGTTGTTCTCCACGCAGGACTGCATGAAACTCAACGAGTTGATGGGAAGGACCGTGCCGTCCTCCATGCCCTGGCAAATCAGCAGGCGGGCCTTCAGGCGGTCGGTTTTGTCCTGCAGGCGCGTAAGGGCGAAGCCGTCGGGATTGGTCGCAGGCGTGTCCATGTAGCGCTCTCCGTACATCACCTCATACCATTGCCAGTCGATTACGGGGCCGCCCGCGACTCCGGCCTTGAACAGCTCGGGATGCGTGGTGAGAAGCGTAATAGTCATGAAGCCTCCGTAGCTCCATCCGCATACTCCGATACGGTCTTCGTCGACCCAGCCCTCGCCGATGAGGGTCTGCAGGCCGCGAACCTGGTCGGCAGTCTCGGCAACGCCGCAGCGGCGGTTGATGGCGCGGGCGAATGCATAGCCGCGGTTGTCGGTGCCGCGGTTGTCCTGGATGTACATTACGTAGCCCTTCTGTGCCATCAGGAGCTCCCAATTGCGTATGCTACCCAGCCAGCTGTCGGTAACCATCTGGCTGTGAGGGCCTCCGTAAACGTATACCACAAGGGGGTACTTCTTCGAGGGGTCGAAGCCGGCGGGCTTGACGAGGCGGTAGTAATTGGGGAAGGCGGGATCTGCACCGGGAACCGTGCCCATCTCTACTGTTACGGGAGCGTATGCCGCCATCGGGTCGGGCGAAGAATGAAGCTCCCTTATGAGAGTGCCGTCACAGGTACGGAGGACGGTCTTTCCGGGCACGTCCACCGCGCTCCAGCGGTCGATGAACTGTGTGCAGTCGGGGCTGAGCAGAACGCTGTGCGAGCCGCTCTCCGGGGTGAGACGCTGAGGGGCGCCGACCTTTATCTTGCCGAGCTGCTGCGGCTTGCGCCCTCTCGTAAGCTTGCTCAGGCGGATGCGGAACAGCTGGGTCTCGACCGGGGACAGCTCCGCAGAAGTGTAATAGACGTACTCGCCGTCGTTGCCGACATATTCCACGTCCGCCTCGCAGCCGGTTATGCGGCGCACGCCGCCCTGCATGTCACAGAGATAGAGCTGCCGGTAGCCGTCACGCACGTCGGTACGGTAGATGAAGAAGCCTGTGCCCTTGAGGAAGTGGACGCCCTCGCGGGGCTCCACCCAGGTAGAGTCGCTCTCGCTGAAAAGGGTGCGCACGAAAGAGCCGTCGGCAGCGTCGTAGACATTGAAATTGAGGGTATGCTGGCTGCGGTCGATTACCTGCACGAGAATCTGCCGGGAATCGGGAGTCCAGGTGACGCCGGCAAGGTATCGTTCCTCCGTGAAATCGGTGACCTGCAGCGTATTGAGCACATTGCCGGAAAGGTCGCAGACGCACAGGCTGACCTTCTCGGACGGCATGCCGTTCATAGGGTAGCGTATGCTGTGCAGGCTCCCGGTGCGGGTGGTGATGTCCAGCAGGGGGAACTCGCCGACGGCGCTTTCGTCCACGCGGTACACGGCGAGGCGGGTGCTGTCCGGCGAGATGAACCAGCCGCGGCTGATGCCGAACTCGTTGCGGGACGGAACCTTGCCGTACGTTACCGCAGGGCCGTCACTCGGAGGCAGCACCGGAATGAAGCGGGAGGGACGCACCTTGGGCATTTCTTCGACAAGGCGTCCTTCGGCAGACCAGGCTGCATATTTGTACTCGGGATAAGTCCTGCGGCTGTTGATGTCCGCGCAACTGAGCTGCGGTGCGCCGGGAGTGCCGACGGTGACCGTCTTGATTACCATCCGCCGGGCGCTGAGCGTCGCGGGCGCCATGAGTGCGGCCGCCATGACGGCCGCTGCCAGGAGAATACGTTTCATATCGTTACAAAGATATCAAAATTATTGCTATTTTCGCAGTTGTGAGATACAGAATAGACATGTCGTACAACGGGGCGCCGTTCTGCGGCTGGCAAATCCAGCCCGGCGTACCCACGGTACAGGGTTCGATGGAAGACGCCCTCGAGATGCTGCTGCACAGCCGCGTGGGCGTTACGGGTGCCGGCCGCACCGATACGGGAGTGCATGCGCTGCGCTACGTGGCGCATTTCGACTTTGACGGAGAGCTTGACTGCCCTCAGCTCCGGTACCGCCTCAACGCCGTTCTGCCCAAAGGAATCAGCATCGCCTCGGTCAGTCCCGCAGACGCTGAATTCCATGCCAGATTCTCCGCCGTCAGCAGGAGCTATTCCTATTTTCTGCACCGCTTCAAGAACCCTTTCCTCGACGACAGATCCTATTATTACGCCTACCCCGGCATCGATTTCGCCCTCATGAATTCCTGCGCCCGCACCATGCTTGGGCGGCACGATTTCTCCTGTTTCGAAAAGAGCGGCGGCGACAACAAGACCTCGGTCTGCACAGTAAGCAAGGCGGAATGGGTGCAGTACGAGCCTTTCGATGGAGTCGCCCCCGGGTCGTGCTGGCGCTTCGACATCGAGGCCGACAGGTTCCTGCGCAACATGGTCCGCGCCGTGGTCGGCACCCTGCTCGAAGCTGGCCGCGGCCGCCGCAGCCCGGAAGACTTCTGCAGGCTCGTCCTTCCGGCCGGGGAGAGCGCCTCTCATCTACCCCGACGGTCCGAAGCCGGCGAATCCGTTCCCGGACACGCCCTTTTCCTTACGGATGTAAAGTACTGAGCCGCTTACAGCCTCACAGCCTCACAGCCTCGTCGCCGTCGCGCAGACGGTCGAAGCGCTTGAACAGGCGCACAATCAGTATTGCCGACACGATGATGTTAAGGATGTCGGAAATGGGGAAACTGAGCCACACTCCCCTCTCCTGCAGCCACATGGGCAGGGTGTAGATGAGCGGCAGCAGGAAAATCAGCTGTCTGCTGAGCGACAGGAAGATAGCGCGTCCCACCATGCCGAGGCTCTGGAAGAGGTTGGACGACGCCATCCCGAATCCCACCAGGGCGAATCCGCAGTTCATGTGACGCAGGCCGCGGGCCGACAGGTCGAGCAGCTCAGGGTCGTTGGTGAACAGGGAGCATGCCGCACGGGGGAAAACCACCGAAGCGATGAAGCAGAGCGTCGTGACCAGCACTTCCCACTTGGCCGCAAGGATAAATACCTCCTTGACGCGGTGATACTGGCGGGCGCCGTAGTTATACCCGGCGATTGGCTGCAGGCCCTGGTTGAAGCCCATGCAGATCATGGCGAACAGCATCGTGAAGCGGTTCACTATGCCATAGGCGCCTATTGCAAGGTCGCCGCCGTACTTGCGCAGCTGCTGGTTGACGAAAAGGGCCACGAGGCTTGCGGCGCAGTTCATCAGGAACGGGCCGGCGCCTATTGCGACGGAGCGTCTGGCCACTGGCCAGTCTATGCGGAAAAGCGGCTTGGAGAAGTGCAGGAAGTGTTTTTTGTCGGCAAGGAACTTCAGCGTATAGAGCAGAGCGAGTATCTGGCAGATGACCGTAGCAAGCGCCGCTCCGCGGATGCCCATTCCCAATCCGAAAATGAGGACGGGGTCGAGGATGGCGTTGGATATAACGGTGAACAGCGTGAGTCCCATCGCGGTCTTGGGATGCCCGGAACAGCGTATGATGCCGTTGAATCCATGCATCAGATGCGCAAAGGTGTTGCCCAGGAGGATTATCACCATGTAATCCCTCGCGAATGGCAGGGTGCGTTCGCTCGCCCCGAAGAAGTACAGTATGGGATCGAGGAAGACAAGGGTCACAATCGTGAATATAACCCCTATTATAGTATTGAGGCTCAGGGCATTGGACAGCACGCGCCCGGCTTTTTCATAATCTTTCTGCCCCAGCATGATGGAGATGAGCGTCATGGCGCCCACGCCCACAAGGGTGCCGAGCGCGATGCTTATGTTCATGAGGGGGAAGGTCACGGCAAGGCCGGAGATGGCATAGGGTCCCACATCGGGTATGTGCCCGATGTAAATGCTGTCGACCATGTTATACAGCGAAGCCGCCGTCTGGGCTATGATGCCCGGGACGGCGTACTTTCGCAGCAACGTGCCTGTTTTCTCGGTGCCGAGCTCCAGGGGAGCGGCTTCAGAAACTGCCATAATATTTTGAGATTAAGCGGCTTCTACGGTTTTGCCACCAGCTCGATGTCGAAGCGCAGCGGAGAATAACCCGGGATTGAAGAGCCGGAACCCTTGGTTTTGTACCCGAGAGGTGAATAGAAAATGCCGACACCCTTTTCGCCGGGCTTCATGCTGAACAGGGTGCGGGCAAAGCCTTCAACCACGGAATTCGAGCCCATCTTGACGTCGCTCCACTTGGAGCCGTAAGTGACGGACACCGGCTCATAAGTCCTGGAACTGTTGTAGATGCCCCAGTAAATCGCAGTGTCGCGGATGGTGGTGTCGAAAACCCGGCCGTTGAGCAAGCGGCCGATGTAGTTGATATAGACCGTAGAGTCCTTGATTTCCTCGCTGACCGAGGGTTTGCCTGTCTGGACGTAGTAGAAGCCGTGGGCCCCGGCAGAGTCGGCACGTGCCCTGACGGCATCCTTTCCGTAGCGCTCCGGGAAGTTGCGCACGAGATAGCGCGATACGGAATCCAGCTCCCATGTATCCGTGTTGCAGAAATGCTCCACCATCTCTATTTCGTAGATGGCGGAGCTGCGGGACGTGGAGTCGTTGAGATACTTGTCCGGAGAGTCGTAGCGGGTGTAAGTCAGCAGCCAGCCGGGCACCGCAGCCCTGCGGACACCGCCGTCGCGCATGCCGGACATAAGTTCTTCAATGCCGGCATACACTCCGTCGACAAACCATATCGACGGGCCGTAATAGCTTGTCTCGTTGTATGTTCCGAGCTGCTGGGCAACCTTGGCCACCGTGGTGCCGGTAATGGTCCCGGAGGTGTTGCGGATAGTGTAGTTCACCCGTGCGTAGAGGGAGTCGATATCGGTATCAACCAGATCCCCCCCGCCCACTTTCTCCTCGAGAATCCATGAGCCGAGTTCCGTCTGTTTCCAGAGATATTCGGGATGCTGCTGTTTCTGGACGGTAACCCAAGCATCGAAGCTGAGTTTGTCGGCCTCGTGCTGCCTGGTTGCCACCGTGCGGCCGCAGGAAACGAATGACAGAAGTGCGGCTGCGAGTATGATGTATTTATTCATTTTCATTTTCGGGTACGTCGTTTTGCAGGAATCGTGCCGCCGCCTGAGCCACGTAGGCGAAGGCCCCGGAGGCGTCGGGGATGTCCTGAGGGATGAGTATCTTGCCACCGGCAGCCTGCTCGTGCCCGCCGCCGTGGAATGCTGAAACCGCCAGCGAGCGGGCGGATGTGCCACGCTTGGAACGAAGCGAAACTCGGAACTGCCCGGCATCCTGCCTGGCGTATATGCTAAGGCGTACGTCTTTGATTTCCAGTGGGAAATTCACGAATCCCTCGGTCTCGCCGTCGAGCAGGCGGTAAGACTGAAGGACGTCCTCGGTGAGCACTATGAGGGCCGCTCCTTCGGGAGTTACTACAAGGCGGTTTCGAAGTATGTCGCCCAGGGCCCTCAGGCGCTGCTCCCTGCCGCTGGAATACAGCCGCGAGAGAATATCGTCCCTGTCGGTGCCGGCCTCCAGAAGGGCCGAGGCCATGCGGAGCGTACCGGGGAAGACCGAGTTGGCGAAATTGTTGGTGTCGGTCGTCATACCCGTCATGAGAGCGTACGCGCTGCGGGCGGGCAGAAGCGACGGGTCGCCGTGGATGTCAGGCATCTGCATGAGCACGTCGAACAGTAGTTCGCAAGCTGAAGACACCTGCGTGCTGCTGAAGCAGAGGTCGAAGTCGTCCCTGTCAGGAGATTCGTGATGATCTATGAGCACCTTGCGGCCGCGGAACGCCCGGCAAGCGTCAGCAAGCGATTCAGTCCTGCTTAACGTGTTGAAGTCAAGACAGATAAGCAAATTGCACGAACTTATCGCAGCCTCCGCGCCGCTGCCGGCAGTGAGGCTGTCGGTACCCTCCAGGACAAAATCGAGCGAGGGCGGCTGAGCGTCGGGAAGAAGGAGCTTGACGCTCTTGCCCCTGCATTCCGTGAGATAGAAATACGCGGCGGCGCTGCTGCCGAGAGCGTCTCCGTCGGGGTGGGTATGGCACACCGTGCAGACCGAAGCCGCTTCGTCTATCCATTTGCTCAGCAAGAGTATGTTTTCGCTCATTTTCACGTCGCAAATTTAGCAATAATATTGCATTTGATAAATCAATTTCATAACTTTGTCCGACTTTGCAAACAAATTAAATCACATAAAATGAACAAGACATTAAAGATTATCCTTGAGATTCTTCTCCTTATCGGAATCGTAGGTCTGGTGTATGCCATTTACAGCAGCATCATGAAGCCTGTGAACTTCAACAAGCAGAAAGAGCGCCGCGAGGCTGTCGCCATCCAGCGCCTCAAGGACATCCGCACCCTGCAGGTGGCCTACAAGGGTGTGAACGGCAAGTTCACCTCCACTGTGGACTCCCTCAAGAATTTCTACGAGAACGGCAAGATGTCCATCATCCTGCAGATCGGTTCCGCAGACGACTCCCTCGCATGGACCCACACCGAGAAGGTCAAGAAAGCCAACCGCAAGATTACCCCCGAGCAGCTGTACAAGATGTATCAGGACGGTGACAAGAACCTCGTGTTCTCCATCGTCACGCAGATTCCCGTCAAGGACACCCTTTTCACCAACCGTCCCGACTTCTGCGTAGACTCCCTCGCCTTCATCCCCTTCTCGGGCGGCGAAGCCACCCAGATGGAGGCTGTCACCCGCATGGTATCCGGCGTTCCCGTGCCCCTTTTCGAGGCCCGCATGCCCTACAAGCTCCTCCTCAAGGGACTTGACAACCAGCTCCGCATCAACCTCGACGCCGAACGCCGCGACCAGAACAAATACGAAGGCCTGCAGGTCGGCAGCGTGACTGCACCTAACAACAACGCCGGCAACTGGGAGTAGTGTCAGTGTTCACCCTTGTCCCTGCCAACTTTTTCGACCCTTCCACAGCCCGCCGGGCTCTCGAGGAAGTAGCGGTCATAGCAGACAGCGACAGGGTTGCATACAGGCAGATTCCCCGCTATTCGGCGGTACTAGTATACAATATCCCGGGAGGACAGGACGTTCTTCCCGGGATATTCGATATTCTGGAGCACCTGCACGAGTGCGGCGAATACAACAAAGTGCTGTGCTCTTGGAAGGACGGGGCCCTCAACCTGGCCGTCGGGCAGGGCAAGAGCCTGCTGCTGGCCGGCGAGTATCCGGCGCCCGACTTCACCACGGCGATGTATTACATCTTCTTTGCCCTCAAGTCCTTGCAGCTCAACCCG
>CAMOGR010000091.1 GCA_946614205.1 uncultured Bacteroidales bacterium
TCGAGGGCGGCGGTGAGATTCTTCCCACGGAGACCGGTTTCTTCAACCGCAAGCAAATCAAGGACGGCTGGCGTCTGGGCTGCCAGGTGAAGGTCAAGGACAACCTCAAGATCCAGGTTGCCGAGAGCGCCCTGAGCGTCAAGAAGCTCGAGTGCGAGGTCATCTCCAACAAGAACGTCGCCACCTACATCAAGGAATTCACCGTCAAGCTCCCCGAGGGCGAACACCTTGAATTCAAGAGCGGCGAATACATCCAGATCGACATCCCGGCATATCACGTGCTGTTCAAGGATATCGACGTGGATCCAGAATACCGTGCAGACTGGGAGAAATACGGTTTCTTTAACCTCGAATGCACCAACCCCGCGCCCACCATCCGCGCCTACTCCATGGCTTCCTATCCCGGAGAGAAGGGCATCATAAAGCTCAACGTGCGTATCGCCACTCCTCCGTTCGACCGCAGCGTACCCCGCGAGCAGGGTCCCAAGCTCCTGCCCGTCAGCCCCGGTATCGCATCGTCGTACGTTTTCACCCGCAAACCGGGCGACAAGGTGATGATAAGCGGTCCTTTCGGCGAGTTCCTGCTCCCGCAGAACGACCCCGAGGACATGGAATACATCTTCGTGGGCGGCGGCGCCGGAATGGCACCTCTGCGCAGCCACATCATGCAGCTGTTCAAGACTTTGCACACCGGTCGCAAGGTTCACTTCTTCTACGGCGCACGCGCACTCGTGGAAGCCTTCTACCTTGAGGATTTCGCAGAAATCGAGAAGGAATTCCCCAACTTCAAGTTCCATCTCGCCCTCGACCGGCCCGACCCTGCAGCCGACGCGGCAGGCGTTCCCTACACCGCAGGTTTCGTTCACAACGTGATGTTCGAAACCTACCTCAAGGACCACGAGGCTCCGGAGGACATCAAGTACTTCATGTGCGGTCCTCCCATGATGGTTTCTTCCGTAAACAATCTTCTTGATTCCCTGGGAGTCGCCCCGGAGAACATTCTCTACGACAACTTCGGCGCTTGACGATAACCTGCATCATATCGTCCCTCCGCCTCGGCGGAGCCGAACGGCAACTGGTCGGCCTTGCAGAACTGCTCTGCAAGGCCGGTCATGCTGTCGAGGTGCTCACGTACCGCGAGGGTGACTTCTATGCCGCCGAACTGGAAGCGGCCGGCGTACGTCACACCCGCATCACCCCGCGCGGCGGCGACCTCAGGCTTGTACGCCAGATAGCCGACCACCTGCGTTCCAACGGCACCCAGGTCGTGATTTCCTTCCTCGTCGGGGCGAATATCAAAGCCTGCCTCGCACATATGATTTATCCGGGATTCCGGCTCATCGTATCTGAGCGCAACTGCAACACTCTGATGCTCCCCCACGACCGCTTCCGCTTCGCGCTCTTCCGCATGGAGGCCGATGCCGTGGTGTGCAACAGCTTCGCCCAGACAGCTTTCGTAAGCCGCCACTGCCCGGGTCTGCGGCTCAAGCTCGAGACCATACCCAACTTCGTGGATTCGGGTAAGTTCACTCCGGCTGCGGAGCACCTGAGGCACGAGCCCATGCGTGTCGTGACCGTGGCGCGCCTGCACCCGCGCAAAAACGCCGTAAGGTACATAAAGGCGGCTGCCGAAATCCCCGGGGTGCGCTTCGACTGGTACGGTGCGTCTTCGGATTGCCGGTACGAGCGCCGCTGCCTGAAGGCGATACGCAAATTCGGACTGGAAGGACGCTTTGTCATTCACCCAGCCACCAACGACCCGGCAGCCCTGTATCGCGAGGCCGACGCATTCTGCCTCCCCAGCTTTTACGAGGGCACGCCAAACGCCCTTGCCGAAGCCCTTACAGCCGGTCTGCCCGCTATTTGCAGCGACGTATCGGACAATGCCCGTTACGTAGTCCCCGGCCGCAACGGCTTCCTGTTCAATCCGCACGACCGACGCTCCATGGCACAGGCGCTCCACCGTCTGGCCGCCCTCCCCTCTTCCCGCCTGCAGGAATACGGTTCTGAGAGCCTCGCAATCGCAACCGAGAACTTCCCTAAAGATCTTTTCATTAAAAGATACAGTGAAATCCTGAGGGGTATGGACAAGGGTAACGAAGGGGAGTCTTAAATAATTCACAAAAACTCATTTACGATTTTTTCGATTCCATTGGCTTTTCAGGTGCAGTGCATAGCTTTGCTGCCATGAGAACTCAAGGGAATCATTCAGACCGGTGCGACTCCGTCTTTTTCCGGCGTTCGCCGGGGAGCCTTCTGCTCCGACTTACTATCTTTCTGTATGACTTGCTGCTACTTGTGGCGCCGGTCTGTCTGACTCCTGCATGCAGCAGGACCGCACCACCGGACACAGACCCAAGCGGAGAGGTATCCGTCCCGGCAGACGACTGCAGGTTCACCGTCCGCTTCCGGGTATCGGACAACACCGCCGACTCACTTAGGACTCCGCGAAGGCTTGACATTTTCGTCTATAACGCAGACGGGCTGCGCGAGCAGCTCCTGGTGCGCAAATACGACCACATGCCGGACAGCGCCGTGCTGTATTGCAAGGCGTACAATGCGACTGTCGTGGCAATCGCCAATTCGCCGCGCGACTTCAACACCGGCGCGCTCGGCAGATACGATTCGATTGAACTGCTTACGTATTCATTTGAAGAAGACTCCCCCGAGAGTCCCGTAATGAGCGGCCAGAAAGATATCGAGGCAGGCGGCAGCGCCGTTCTGGTGCTAAGCCCCCTGCTGTCCAGGGTGCAGATCGGCGAAGTGTCAAACAAACTCAAGGGCTACGTTAGACTGGAAGACCCACGCATATACCTCGAGAACATGAACGCAAACGCTGAAGTACTGCGGACGGCCGGCTTCCACCCGTCAGAAACCGTCCCGTCCCCTCCGGTCAGGTATCTGCCCTACGACATCGGCCGCTTTACCCAAAGTCCCGGCACGGAGCTTTTCTGCTATCCCAACGACTCTCCCGAGGCCGGTATAGGTTCGTCGCCCACAGTGTTTGTCATGGAATGCGAAATCCAGGGCGCAACCCGCAGCTTCAGGGTCCCCATGCCTCCAATCAGCCGCAACAGCACGACCCGGGTCGACATAAGCGTCAGCGGCGACGAAAGCTTCGACAGCAAGGTATATTGATTGTCTGACGAGGGCGGGCGCTGAAGTCCGGGAGGGGGCTGCCCCTGAAAACCCTTCGGGCCTGACGGCCCTCGCCCCTCCCACGCCTATCGGCGCGGGCCCCTCCCGTTCATAGTCACGGGCGACCAAAGGTTTTCAGGGGCAGCCCCCTCCCGGACTTCAGCGTCAGCCCTTCACCGCCCCCTTGGGAGCAATGAAGCGGTCGCATACCGCAATGACTCCGGGCTGGATGAACAAGATTACGAATACGGCGGCGAGAGTGCCTATCGCAAGGCACCTTAGAATGGAAGCCACCATCTGGTCGGCTATGATAAGGCTCATGGCATACGGCGCGAGGGTGAGGATGAGGCCGGACGTGAGGATGGAATGGCCGGCGCGGCGGAAAGCGTCGGCAAGGGCATCCGCGATGCTCTTCTTCATGCGTTCCTCGCGGTAGTAGCTCGTAAAGAGAATAGAATAGTCTATCGTCGCACCCATCAGTATGGACTGCACTATGAGATACGCCAGGAAGTACATGGTACTGCCGCCAAGCCCGCTGACAAAGACATTGACGTACACTCCGGACAGGACGGTGAGGATGAGCAGCACCGGAATGACCAGGGATTTGAAGGTCAAGAGCACTATCAGGAAGATTGAGCCCACGGTCAGGATGGTCAGCAACAGCAGCTCCGAGGGGAACTCATCCTTGAACTCCTTGTAAATCACCGACTCGCCCATTACTATATCGTCTCCTCCCTTGAGCGAACGGTCGGCCAGCGTCTGGAAACGGTCGATGAATTCGAAGGTGCGCGGCGATTCGTATTCGTACGAGGTGAGGGCAAGGGCCACCGACGATTTCTCGGAACGCAGGGCGTTTATGCCGTCGCTGAGCATTCCGCGCATGGAGTCGAGGGACTCGCGGGCCTCGGGGTCGATGAAACGCGCGAACACGGGATTGGGGAGTATACTGTCGTACAGGAAATCCACCATGCCCCCGGGACTCATGCGGAGGCCTTCATCGTAATTGAAACGGCTGCCGGCATAAAGGTATAGGAGGTCGACATCTTCCCTCTTCACGGGCACGCCTGCCGCCCTGAGAGCAGAATACACCGAGCGGGACGTATACCTGCCACCCATGTACATCATCGCGAGGCGCTCCAGAGGAGTGGGAGGAGTATCCTCCAATTCCTCTTCCTCTTCAGGCTCTTCCTGCCAGGACTCAGGCTGCGGTCCGTCCGTCTGGGGAAGCAGCTGCGCGAGCAGCGTAGAATCGGCCGAAGGCGCGTCAGCAAGCAGGGTGTCTGCCGGCTGTGCGGCTGCAGGGGCGTCATTCACGGCCACCACGGTGGGACCTGCAATGAATGCGGAATCGAGGAGTCTGTGGACCTCGCGCACGAGTTCCGCCTGTTCGGCGGGGATGAAAGAGGAATAACGCCTGTCGGGAAGTATTTTGTTTACGATGAAAGAACTCATCTCGTGGGGCGACATGGTTGCAGGCTTGCGGGTACGGCCCGCCATGCGGTAGCCTGTATTCACAAGAGAACGGTCCACACCCACGAACATGGCCATTTCCTTCGCCGTCATCTGACGCGTTGCAAGCTCGTATGTAATAGGAGGATAGCCCTCTATCTGCGGCTTCTGGACCGCCGGCCCGGCAGGATGCGCAAGGGTGCTGT
>CAMOGR010000092.1 GCA_946614205.1 uncultured Bacteroidales bacterium
CGGTGACGGGAGTCTCGTCGGGCTCGCCGTAAACCGTTGCCGAGGAGGAGAACAGCACGTTGGTGCCGTGTTCGCGGGCGGCCTGCAGGATGTTGAGGAACGAACCGAGGTTGTTCCTGTAATACATCAGAGGCTCGGCGACGCTCTCTCCCACGGCCTTGAACGCGGCGAAGTGAATGACGGCGTCGATTTTGTATTTCCCGAAGAGGTCTTCCACGGCGGCTTCGTCGCAGAAGTCCATCTTGATCAGCGGCAGAGTCTTTCCGAGGATGGCGCAGACGCCCTTGTAGTTTGTTTCGTCGCAGTTGGACATGTTGTCCGCAATCACCACGTCGTATCCGGCCTGCGACAGTTCGACCGTGACGTGACTTCCGATAAATCCGGCTCCGCCGGAGACAAGTACAGTTTTAGCCATTTGTAGTTTTACTTTCGTAACCTACAAATGTAGTCTTTTTTGACCTAATAGCCAAAAATAGTATCTTTGCGGACGATATGGGACATGACAAACTGAGAAAATTCGCACAGAACGAGACATTCTCCTGCCTCCTTCAACCCTCAGCGCAGGAGTTGCTCCGCGACGGTTACGCCGCCCTTCGCGACCATGCGGTCAAGGGGCATTGGGGAGAACGCTTCACCAACCCGCAAGCGCCTTTGGTACTGGAACTTGGCTGCGGCAAGGGGGAGTACACGATCGACCTTGCCAGGCGCGAGCCTGACTGCAACTACGTGGGCGTTGACATAAAGGGCGCCCGCCTCTGGAAAGGGGCGAAATATGCCACAGAGCACGCCCTTGGCAACGTGGGCTTCCTGCGCACCCGCATCGAATTCATTACGGCTTTCTTCGCTCCCGGGGAGGTCTCGGAGATATGGCTCACCTTCTCCGACCCGCAGGTGCGCAGCGAGAATTCCCGCCTCAGTTCGCCGGTTTTCCTCGAACGCTACAGCCGCTTCCTCGCTCCAGGGGGGCGCATACGCCTCAAGACCGATTCGCAGTTCCTGTATCAGTACACCCTGGCCGTATGCAGGGCCAACTCCCTCCCGGTGCTCTCTTCTTCGGAGGACCTGTATGCCGAGGCGGAGTCGTTCGATGCGTGCCTTACGGAGGTTCAGACCTTCTATGAGAGTATGTTCCGTGAGCAGGGGTATCCCATTAAGTATCTTGAGTTTACCCTCGGTGACCGGGCCGGCGGTTTTGTGCGTCCGGAAGACTTCGATTCCGACTACTGGCGCAGCGTAGAGGGTAACCGCACCCTTTTCGGGCGCGACACGGCGGAGACCCGCAGGCAGAAACTGCGCGGCACTCAGGCTGATTGAGGGATGGCTATTTGAACAGCAGCGGCACGAACTCGGTAAGGTAGATCCGCCAGTTGCGCCAGATGTGGCCGCCTTCCGTCTCCATGTAGGTGAACGGGTATCCTTTCCCGGACAGCTTCTCCATGAAGTCCTTGTTGGCCTGGTAGAGGAAGTCGGTCTTGCCGCAGCCTATCCACAGCAGCCGGGGCTTCCCGGCGAAATACCTGTCGATTTTTGCGTCGATGTCCGTGTACATGGGACTGACGCCGGGGTCGGACACGCCGATGGCCGAACTGAACATTCCGCTGTATGCAAACATCTCCGGATAGTTGAGCGAAAGGTGGAGGGTGTGGAATCCGCCCATGGAAAGCCCGCAGACTGCCCGCGAAGCCTTCTTGGCAACGGTGCGGTAGCGGCCGTCGATGAACTTCACGATTTCCGGGAACGAGGTTTCGAAGGTGCCGTCCATGGTCTGCGGAAGGTCCATCGCGGGCCGCGTGTATCCGGTGGAATTCTCGAGCGGCGCGGCTTCCTGGCTGATGTTGCCGTTGGTGAACACCACGATCATGGGCACGGCCTCGCCGCGGGCAATAAGGTTGTCAAGAATCTGGCAGGCGCGGCCCTGGGTTACCCAGGCATCCTCGTCCCCGCCCATGCCGTGAAGTACGTAAAGTACTGGATATCTGCTCTTTGAGTTCTCGTATCCGGCAGGAGTATACACTGTGAGGCGGCGGTCAAACCCGGCCGTTGCCGAAGGATACCATACCTTGCTGACGCTCCCGTGAGGGACGCGGTGGACGGCGTACAGGTCGGCGCGGGAGCCCTCCCTGGCAACCAGCAGCACGCTGGTCAGGAGGGAGACGTCGCGGTTGACGAAGACGTTGGCGGGGTCGAGGACGGGCTGGCCGTCGACGCGGAAAGTGTAGTTGTAGAACTCCGGTTCGACAGCGAAGTCGGTGGTGTACTCCCACACTCCCTGCTTGCCTTCGCGAAGGGGACGTACGCCCGGAACGTCGAAGCTCCTCATCTGGCCGTCGATTTCGAATTCGGCTTTCTGAGTGGGGAGGAAATCTCCCGTCACCTCCACCTTGATTGCCTTCGGGGCAAAGTAGCGGAATGTGACGGTGCCGTCGTCATTGATTACAGGGGATTCAATCTGGGGAGAGCCCCAGATGGCCTGCTGGGCATGGGAGTATACGCATGCGCCCAGGCATATCAAAAGCAGTGCGGTTCGTTTCATGCTTCAAATATAGGATTTTTGTTTAAAAGTTTGCTTTTGCTGTCATTTTTACCGCCGCGCCTTGCAGTTGACGGCCGGATTATTTAAGTTTGTACAGAAAACACAACCGCTATATGAAGAAAACACTCCTGATAACCGCTGCGGCCCTCTTTGCCGCTTCCCTCAGCGCACAGCCCGCTCTCAGCGCAGACAACATCGACGAAATAATTGCAGCCATGACCCTGCAGGAGAAGGCGGAACTCCTTGTAGGTTCCGGATGGGGCAGCATGATGGCCGGGTCCCTCACCGCCTCCGACGAGTCGCTTGTCCCCGGAGCCGCCGGCACCACCCGCGCGATTCCCCGTCTCGGCATTCCCCAGACCGTGCTGGCCGACGGCCCTGCCGGCCTGCGCATCAATCCTGTCCGCGGCGACAGGACTTTCTACTGCACCGGGTTCCCGGTGGGGACGGTTCTCGCCTCCACTTGGAACGCACCTCTGGTGCAGAAGGTTACGACCGCAATCGGCAACGAAGTCAAGGAGTATGGAGTGGACGTGCTGCTCGCCCCCGGCCTTAACCTGCACCGCAACCCGCTGTGCGGCCGCAACTTCGAGTATTTCTCCGAGGACCCTCTGCTCACCGGCAAGATTGCTGCGGCTTATGTGCGCGGCATCCAGAGCAACGGAGTCGGCGTGAGCGCCAAGCACTTCGCGGTCAACTCCCAGGAAACCAACCGTCTGAAGAACGACGCCCGCCTTGGCGCGAGGGCGCTCAGGGAGCTGTATCTCAAGGGATTCGAGATTGTGGTGCGCGAGTCCGACCCCTGGACCATCATGTCGTCCTACAACAGCGTAAACGGCGAATACGCCCAGCAGTCCGAGGGCCTTCTGACCACCATTCTCCGCGACGAGTGGGGCTTCAAGGGCATAGTGATGACCGACTGGGGTTTCAAGGACGGCACCGTCAAGGCCGTGCTTGCCGGCAATGACCTCATGGAGCCGGGCATGGACAAGGAAATCGAACGCATTGTGGAGGCCGTGCGCAGCGGGGAGATTCCCGCCGCCATACTCGACCGCAACGTCCGCAACCTGCTGAGGTACATCGTCCGCACCCCGCGTTTTGCAGGATACAAGTATTCCGACAATCCCGACCTCGCAGCCCATGCAGCCGTCGCCCGTGAGGCTGCAGGCGAGGGCCTCGTGCTTCTGGAGAACAACGGCGCACTGCCCCTCAAGGGCGTGGGCAAGGTGGCGCTCTACGGTATCGGAGCCTATGATTTCATAGCCGGAGGCATCGGCAGCGGCAACGTCAACAAGGCCTACGTGCGCAATGTGGCGGACGGTCTCGAGGCTGCCGGCATAGCGGTCGACAAGGACATCCGCAGCTGGTACGGACAGTACATAGCACTCAAGAAAACGGAGCTCAAGAACAACACCGGAGGCGGTTCGGGCATACTTCTCGGCGACCCTGTCATCCCCGAAATGGCGGTGTCGCGCCGGTTCATCGACGGCAAGGTCTCCGGCAGCGACGCAGCCATCCTGGTGCTTTCCCGCAATGCCGGCGAGGGCGCCGACCGCAAGACAGTCGACGGCGACTGGACCCTTACGGGCCTCGAGAGGGAACTGCTTCAGAATCTTGCCGATGCATATCACGCCGCAGGCAAGAAATTCATCGTGGTGCTGAACATCGGCGGCGTCATCGAGACCGCTTCCTGGAAGCACATCCCCGATGCGGTGCTCCTTGCCTGGACTCCCGGCCAGGAGGGCGGATATGCGGTGGCAGACGTGCTTACCGGTGCCGTAAATCCTTCGGGCAAGCTTCCCATGACCTTCCCTGTGAACTACTTCGACATACCGTCCTCCTATAATTTCCCGTACAATTACGTCCCGGGCGCAGACATGGATTGGACCGTCCTCATCACGGGAATCGGGAAGGACCCCGTGAAGAACGTCGACTATACCGAATACAATGAGGGGCTCGACGTGGGCTACAGGTATTTCTGCACCGCAGGCAAGGCTGTCTCGTATCCGTTCGGATATGGCCTGAGCTACACCGGATTCGAGTACGGCAAACCCGCCGTGAAGGTGGCTTCCGACGGTACCGTAACCGCATCGGTGGTGGTGAAGAATGTCGGTGGCGTCGCAGGCAAAGAGGCTGTGCAGCTGTATGTTACGGCTCCTTCCGGAGGTCTCTCCAAGCCGGCCCTCGAGCTTCGCGCCTTCGCCAAGACAGATCTTCTGCAGCCCGGCGCTTCGCAGACCGTCGTCATGACGGTGGAGCCGTACACCCTGGCCTCCTTCAACGAGAGTTCTTCCGCCTGGGAGACGGCCGCAGGAACGTACGTTGCGTCGTTCGGCGCCTCGTGTACCGATATCCGTGCCACGGCTTCCTTCAAGCTTCGGAAGCCGCAGTCCTGGCCGGTGCATCCTGTCATGCTGCCGAAGTAGCTCCGGGGGACGCTATTCCAGGGAACCTATGTCTATGAGTCCGCCGAGGATTGCGTAGACGGTAAGACCGGGCGCCGTCTTGATGCCGGTCTTGCGGGTGATGTTCTTGCGGTGGGTGATGACGGTATTGACTGAGATGCTCAGGCGGTCGGCTATCTCCTTGTTCAGCAGGCCTTTGGCCACCAGCGTAAGGACCTCCTTCTCGCGGTCGGAAAGCTCTTCCTCATCGCTGGCGGAAGCGACGGGCTCGTCGCCGCCGGAGAGCGAGGGACGCTTGCCTTCGAGCATTTCCACCAGCGGTACGAGTATGTTGTCTTCTATGTAGGTATGGTGGCGCATGTCTTCCTGAAGGTGGAAGATGTTGGATATGACTTCCAGGCGCCTCGTCCCGTCGCATTCCTGCGGGAGGGACTGCATGATGATGTTCTTGAGGTCGGAAAGGGACTCCTCGATGTTGGTGTGGTTGTCGTCGAACGCGGTTATCGAGAAGCCTTCGGTCTTCCTGCCTTCCAGAAGGCCGCGGACGTAGGGTATGACGGTCTCTTCCTCGTACGCGAAGTGCTTGAGCAGTTCGCTCTTGTAGTCCTCGAAGAACTTCAGTATGGCCTTGCGGCGCACTTCCGTGGTGGGGGCGAGCATCTCGTTGATGGAGGGGGAAATCCTTACGAGGGACGAGTTGAGGTAATATTCGTGTGAGCTGTGGATGTATCGGAGGATGTCCTGGATGCGGCAGTGGCGGAGGTCATCCTCGCCGACCTTGTAATCTTTCGAAGAATACACTGCGCAGAGCAGCAGGAAGGTGTCTGCGTCGAGGTCGTACCGGCGGCAGACATCCTCCACGCTCCGGTCGGCAAAACTGCCGGTCATTCCGAGGCGCCAAAGTATCCCGAGCAGATGGTAGTTGGACTCCATCAGCTCCGACATCTTCATATGTTTGTTGAATTTCATTACTGTTTATCGTGCCTTTCGCTGAACTCGCAGCCGCAGTACGTCTGGTTGTAGAACTGCTGCTCCTTGATTATCTCGCCCCTGCGCGGCTGCAGGCCGCCGCGGCGCCAATTGACAGGCCAGAAGACAACGTCCTTGCAGGCCCATAATCCGGCTTCATTGACCTGTTCCAGACTCTTCCAACGGGAGGATGCAAGTGTGGTCGTCAGTACTTCGCAGCCGTTTGCGGCAGCGTACCTGGCCGCCCTGTCAAGCCGGAACTTGAAGCAGCGCAGGCACCTTTCGCCCCTTTCCGGGGCCGCCGCAAGTTCTGTGGAACGCGGGCTGCCCAGCACAAAGTCCAGCCAGGCTTCGTGGTCGTACTCGTCGTCGATGACCTCGAGGCCGAAGGAACGCGCGTATCTTTCCAGCTCGCCGCGGCGCAGGTCGTATTCTTCCTTGGGGACGATATTGGAATTGGAAAAGAACAGGGCCGGCTTCAGTCCGTTCTGCACCATGCATTCAACAACGGCCCCGCTGCACGGCGCGCAGCAGCAGTGCAAAAGTATCTTTTGCTTGCCTTCGGGAACCTCCAGATGCATGCTTGTCGAAATTTTTCGCAAAGTTATTAAAAATATTTTTGCGAATTCGACAAATATGCTTATTTTTGCAGTCCCAAATAACGCGGTAGTGGCGAAATGGTAGACGCGCTACTTTGAGGGGGTAGTGGGCATTGGCCTGTGTGAGTTCGAGTCTCACCTACCGCACGAGAGCTGGCTTTTGAAGCCGGCTCTTTTCTTTTTCAGTTAAATCATCAGCCGTATCAGCCCGTCAGATTTCACGAAGGTATCAGGATGCGACATAACGACGGCATAGACTTGTTTCCCGTCGACAGGCATTCCATCCTTCCTTCGATAAAGTCCACGGGCATTGATTTCGGCTGCTATCCTGTCCGTCTTCATCCCCCTGTTGGATGAAGCAAGGAGATACACTATTGCTTCCGGGAGGGTCATACATTAAGCCTGATAGCATTGATATTCCGTCCACACTCGATTCCTTCGCGTCTGGCTGAATAGAAGGAAGGGTCACGGTAGGTGTCGATGCCGCTGACAAGGATACTCTCTTCAGGAACACCGGCCTCCAGGAGCGTCCAACGGCAAGCTTCAGGCAGATTGATATGATGGCCTCCTTCCATAGGCTTCTTTCCCTTAGGACCCATAAACTGCCAGATACGGTCCATAGGAAAACCGGCATCCCTGAACACCGCTGCAACTTCCTCTCCGACCTGAAAACTATCCAGACCGATGCAAGGACCGATAGCCGCCTGAAGATCTGAAGGCTTGGTTCCGTATCTGTCTTCAAGGATTCCGATAACCTTCCTGGAAATCATCTGCACCGTTCCTTTCCATCCCGAATGTATGGCCGCTATTACACGTTTCCCCGGGTCGGAAAGGAGTATCGGGACACAATCGGCCGTTCTTACTCCTATAGCCACTCCAGGAAGATTTGTAATCATGGCATCATAACCTTCGAGATCTTCCCTTCTGATATCCGGCCGGTCTACGATAGCTACCCTAGACCCGTGTACCTGATGGCCTTGGACGACGGGATAAGGGAGGACGGAATCCCTTCGGGTGGTAAAAGCTTCTACACCCGGGCCAAGAGAATAGTAAAGAAGGTCCTGAAACTTCATTAATCCTGCACCTCCCAATATCCGTTCCGATTTGCGCCGACTCTCCTGATTACTCCCTTCGCTTTGAGATCGGCGATTATCCTTTCTATCTGCCGGGCACTCATATCAAGGTCCTCCGCTATCTTTGCCGCCGTGGTATGATTGTCTGCCCGAAGATATCCAAGTACCCTTTCGTGCTGGTATCCAAGTCCCATCTCACCGGCTATCTCAGCATTCGACTTCCTGGATCTCTTTCAGCGGAGCGACTACCTTCTTGCCGTCCAGAATAGCCTGCACTTCACCTTCCGACAGCGTGTTTCCTTCTATGGCCAGGGACGAGTGGATGGTCTTGATACGGTTGGCCTTCCTGAGCTTCAAGTTGTCATCCTGCTCCATCCTGATTGCATACCTCTCTATCTGGCTGGAAATCTTGGCAATCAGATTTATGGCTCTGGATGAAACTGTGAATGGTGGCGTGTACATAGTTATTCCGACATTTATTCCGACACAAAGATAGCGGTTATTCCGACATAATCAAAGCCGTCAATCCCTTATCTATTATCAAGATTTCATGAACAGACTCCACAATCAGGCAACAGGTGGAGAGGAAGCATCAATTTTATGCAACAGGCAAATATAATGATTATTTCTGTTTAATACAGAAACCCCTATTTGTTTTGTTGCTGCCCGGATCCGGCTGGGAAACACCTGAATACAAAGTGTGCTTCTGTGTGGCCGGGAAGTTGAGGATCAATTTGTTACCGCTAGCGGAGACACCTTCCTGCCAGGGGCTGAAGGCCAGCAGGCTGCCGCCCGGGACTGCATTCTGCGAACGGAAGCTGGCCGACTTCCCGTCGGCGGAAATGTCTCCGGCAGCAACGGAAAATTCAGCGGGGCTGCCGCTTTTCCCGATTACTCCGATACGGTCGCCATCTTTCCAGTAGGTATTGACGCGGACTCCGGGGTTATCCACGGTGATGGTTCGCGTTCCGGGCGAATCGTTGTCTATTATGGCCAGAATGGAGCGGGCTTCCGGGGATGAGTCTTCGAGTATTTCACGTGTGCAACCTGCCGTAAGTGCCAGGGCCAGATATGCCAGGGTTATTATTGTGCGTTTCATATCAGTTCCAGTATATGGTCTCCATAGTTGTATTCGTCGCTGCCCAGAGTGGCGTCGGCGTCGGTGATATTGATGGTTAAGGTTGTCCTGGCCGAAGCTATGGTGCTCATATCGTGGAGAGTAACCACGGCCGTGCGCTTGCCGTTTTCGGTTTCCGGCCTTGCAGCGGCGCTTATCTTCAGGGTGTTGCCGTCAGGGGTGGAAACCGTGACCCAGCCGGCATTTGAAGCGGCACCCCACTTGTGGGCGTTGGAGAGCACGATAATATCTTCACTCCCGCCCGCCGGGGTCTGATCCAGGATCCTTACCGGGGCACGCGCACAAAAGAAGGGATGCGAGAATCATTCCCAGCCATCGTAAACAGGAGGTAGTTTTCATTGGGGTAGGGTTTGAGTCAGTATTGGTGTATAATACAAATGTACCCTAATTAGTCCGGACCATTGTTTTCATAGTCCGGAATCTCATTCTCATTTTGATAACTTATTTGAGAATCGGCTATTTGTTGGCGTCAAAAGCCGATTTTTTCCACTCGGCGGGAGTCATTCCGGCTTGGGCGCGGAAGCAGCGGAAGAAAGTTTTTTCGTTGTTGAATCCGGACTCTTCCCAGACCTCCACGGAAGGCATCTCAGGGTTTTTGCGCATCAGCTCCTGCGCGTATTCAACCCTGTAGCGGGCAATCAGTTCCGGGAATGAAACGCCCAGCTGCCCGTTGATGCAGGCCGAGATATAGGTGGCGTTGGTGCCCAGTTCACGGGCGATATCGGAGATCTTCAGGTCTTTTACCAGGTAGAGCTTCCTGCCTTCGATCAGGGATGTGATGCGGGTGAGGAGGTCGTTCTTCCCGGGGATGTCCTCCACTGGCGGCTGCGGGGCTGCGGGACTGCGGAGAATGCGGAAAATGCCCCAGCAGCCGAAGGCGCAGGCAGGCAGGATGACGAGCAGAATCCACCATGGGAAGGAGCCCTTCGCAGGCGCCGTGGTGTGAAACAGCCAGACTTCTCTGGTGGCTTCGAAGTTATTGTCTTTTACATTGTCGAAAGATACGCCTCCCGCCAGCACGATACGCTCCCCGTCAAGCAG
>CAMOGR010000093.1 GCA_946614205.1 uncultured Bacteroidales bacterium
GCCGGCAACATAGACAGATTCATCGGACCCATAACCCAGATGCTCCTCGAACGCAAATGAAAGTACCCTTCAAGATAATCGCCGCCGCAGCCTCGGTCTGCATCATGCTGGCAGGACTCGCCATTCTCCACAGTTGTGTGAGCAAGGCGAATTCGCGCCGGCTGTGCCAGGGGCTGGACGTGCGTATCGAAGGAGACATGAAGTTCGTGACGCAGGAAGACATACGCGGCTACCTCGACCGCAGGTACGGCTGCTACATCGGAGCGCCTCTCGACAGCATAGACCTCGGGCACATCGAGGGCCTGCTGATGGAAAGAAACGTAGTAAAGGGCTGCGATGCCTGGACCACCCGCGACGGAATGCTGCACGTGAGCATACGGCAGAGGGAGCCCGCGCTGCGCCTGGACCGCAGCGGGCAGGGATTCTACATCGACCGTGAAGGCTCCGTAATTCCTCTGCACCCCAGCTACACGGCCCCGGTGCCGGTAGTGGACGGGAACATCCCTCCCATCGACAAGGGAGAATGCCAGGAGTGGAGCGCAGGCGTACTCGGCCTCACCGATTTCATCGCCGCTTCCAAACAATGGAAGGACAGGGTGGAAAAGATTTCGGTGAACTCCTCCGGAGACCTCGAAATCCGGCTCGAAGGAGGCAGGGAGAGATTCATCTTCGGCGCGCCCGACTATGTGAAGGTCAAATTCGGGAAGATGGAGAAGTACTTCTCCTACATAGTCCCCTCGAAGGGCGAAGGATACTACAAGAGCGTGAACCTTAAATACAACAAACAAATAATATGCAGGAAAGATATATAGCGACAGTCGATCTGGGCACCTCGAAACTCGCACTCTGCGTAGCGAAGGTCGTCGGCGAGAACGTCCAGATTATCTACTACAAGGAGAGGCCTTCGGACGGCATACGCTACAACTGCGTATTCAATCCGAAGAAGGCCGCGGCGCCCCTGCGCGCAGCTATCGGCGAGGCCGAGGACGAACTGCAGATCAAAATCATGCAGGTGGTCGTAGGTCTCCCCCGCTACAACGTGCATCAGGAGACCGCAAGCGCCCACATCGACCGCAGCGACCCCGGTTCGCTCATAGGAGATGAGGAAATCGCCGCCCTCAAGAGCATCGCGCTCGACGCCTATCCGCTCAACGACAGCGGAAAGGAGATGATTTACGGCGCCGTGCCCCAGTCATTCTCCACCGACGACTTCATCGGAAGTGAGGACGACGTGGTGGGCACGACCAGCGATTCGCTCGCAGGCAACTTCAAGATCTTCGTCGGAGCCAAGAAGGTGGTGCGCAACATAGACATAATGCTCAACGATGCGGGAGTGGCGCTGGCCCAGGCAATATTCACCCCCACATCCACCGCCGAAGCAGTGCTGAAAGACGACGAGATGGTCAACGGAGTGGCCCTGGTGGAAATGGGTGCCGGCGTTACGTCGCTCTCCATTTACCAGGGAGGAATAATGCGCTACTTCGCATCCATACCCTTCGCAGGCAAGAGCATCACCACTGACATACGTCTCGAATGCGCTTTCGACGACGCACTCGCGGAGAACATCAAGCTCGCCTTCGGAGCCTGCCTCCCCGACAAGCTCCAGAGCATGGGAGACAAGGTCCTGCAGATAAATGACGAAGAGAACGGCACGTACGAGCACCTGAGCATCAAGTACCTGTCGGAAATCATAACCAGCCGCTGCCGCGAAATCGTTCAGGCCATACTGTTCCTGATACAGCAGAGCGGTTTTGCCGACAGGCTCCGCTGCGGTATCGTGCTCACCGGAGGTGCCGCCAACACCGCCAACCTTACCAACCTCATCAAGGAGGAGTCCGGCTACAACGTGAGGGTGGGATTCCCCCTGGCACGCAAATTCTCTTCCGACGGCTGTCCGGGAATCGGAGAAGCCGAAGCTTCAGCCTCCGTCGGAATGATCCTGGAAGCCTCCGGCGACCCGTTCCTCAACTGCATATCCGAGGCCGTAAAGGATGCCGGGCAGAAGAAAGAGGAGGATTCCCAGCCCGAGAAGGAAGTCCTCACCGACCAGAGCGGGCAGGGAGTGCTGTTTGTCGAGGAAGACCCCGACAAGGTGCTCAATTCCAAGATAAAGAAGACCCCCCAGGACCACAAGAAGAAGAAAAAGGCAGAAAAGGTCCAGGCGAATCCCGAGTCCGACAAACCCAAAGGAGGTTTCAAGATTTTCTGGGAGAAGGTCAGCCAGAAGGTCGGGAACGTGCTCGAAAAGGGATTCGAGGGCACTCTCGCAGAATATTATGACGGTACAGAAAGCAATAAACAGTAAAGGGTATGTTCGAGGATTTCAATATTGACCTGGAGGCCACAGTGCCCAAGGACTGGCAGCGTTCCGACCAGATTATCAAGGTGATAGGTGTCGGAGGAGGAGGCTGCAACGCCGTATCCTATATGTACCGCACCGGCATAGAGGGATGCAGCTACGTGGTTTGCAACACCGACTCACAGGCTCTCGAACGCAGCCCGGTACCCGTCAAGATACAGATGGGTGCGGGACTGGGTGCCGGCACGAACCCCATCAAGGGACGCAACGCCGCCCTCGACAGCCAGGCGGAGATAGAAAGGAAGATTATCGACACCGGCACCAAGATGCTGTTCATCACGGCGGGAATGGGCGGCGGCACCGGTACGGGCGCCACTCCGATCATCGCGAAGATGGCCAAGGAGAAAGGCATTCTCACCGTAGCGGTCGTCACCCTGCCGTTCAAGAACGAGGGCGACAGGGCCATGTCCCGCGCCATCGACGGCATCCAGGAGCTGGAAAAGAACGTCGATTCCCTGCTGATAATCAACAACGAGAAGCTCTACGAGCACTTCGGCGACAAACTCACCCACGACGCTTTCCCCAAGGCTGACGAGGTGCTGACCACCGCCGTAAAGGGCATAATCGAAATCATACAGAAGCCCGGATACATCAACGTGGACTTCGAAGACGTGATGACCATGATGAAGGACAGCGGCATGGCCCTCATGGGCTACGGCGAAGGCAGCGGCAAGGACCGCATAGCAGACGCCGTGCGGCAGGCCTTCGAGTCCCCGCTACTCAACGACTTCGACCTCAAGACCGCCAAGAACGTGCTGGTCAACATAACCGGAGGCAAGAACGAGCAGGGTCTGACCATGGACGACATGTCGGAAATCAACCGGCGCATAGACGAATACACCGGAGGGGCCAACAACTTCAAGCGCGGCCTTATCTGGGACGAGAGCCCGGACGTGGGAGACCACATCCACATAACGTCCATCGTCACCGGGCTCAGGTTCATCGACATAGTGGGCTCGCGCCGCGACATGGGCAACTACATCATGATAACCCGGGGCTTCCGCTACGACAAGAACGAGGCGGCAAGCACCCGCGGAATAAACCTCATAGACGACAACGTGGGTTCACGTATCGGCTACACCAGTGACAACCAGAGGCTTTTCCGTTACGACCCCGAGAAGAAACCGGCCCTGCTGGTATCTGCCGGAGAGCCCCTGTCAGACCTTGAAAACATACCTTCAATACGCAGAAAATGAAAAGAGTGAGAGTAAGATTCGCGCCGTCCCCCACGGGACCGCTCCACATGGGCGGAGTGCGCACCGCGCTGTACAACTACCTGTTCGCCAAAAAGCACGGGGGTGATTTTATACTGCGCATCGAGGACACAGATTCGCACCGCTTCGTACCCGGCGCCGAGGAGTACATCATAGAGTCCCTGCGCTGGTGCGGCATCATGCCCGACGAAGGGCTCGACGAGAGCGGCC
>CAMOGR010000094.1 GCA_946614205.1 uncultured Bacteroidales bacterium
TCGAGTTGTAGCGCGTGGCGACCTTGCCGTGCGAGATGTTCACAAGTTTCTTGGATATCATCTTGCGGCGGATGGGAGCCACCAGGTCGGTGAAAAGCACACCGTCCAGGTGTGACATCTCGTGCTGTATCATCCTGCAGCCGAACTTGTCGAATACCTCGACCTTCTCGGTAAAGTTCTCGTCCCAGTAGCGGACCTTCATGCTCACCGGCCTGCGGACCGAACAGTAGACGCCGGGGATGCTCAGGCATCCTTCGTCGTATTCGCACTGCTCGCTGCTTTCTTCCAGCACCTCGGGGTTTATCATCGAGCGCTTGAATCCCTTGAGGTAGGGATAGACGTCCTGCATTTCGTCGCCGTCGACTATGAGTACGCGGAGGCTCACTCCTATCTGCGGAGCGGCGAGACCGCAGCCCTCGCTGCGGGCAAGGGTATCGCGAAGGTCCTGAAGGAGGGCCGTCAGTTCTTCTTTCTTGGTGATGTCGGCCGGTGCCGCCTTCTCGCGCAGCACCTCTGAACCGTAGAGGTATATGGGTTGTATCATTTCCTGTCCAGGTAACTTTGCAGTATTATCGCGGCGCTTATCTTGTCCACGCTTTCCTTCTGTCTGCGCTCGCTTTTCTTCATGCCGCCGTCTATCATGGCCCGGTGCGCGAGGACGGAGGTGAAGCGTTCGTCCTCCAGGGCGATGGGTATGTCGGGGAATGCCTTCTGCAGGACGGGGATGAACTTGTCCACGCCGGATGCAGCCTCGGCGTGACGGCCGTCAAGGTTGAGCGGATAGCCGAGTACGAACTTTACAATCGTCTCGTCCTGCGAGTATTTTTGAAGATAATCTATTATCTTTGCAGACGGCACAGTCTCGAGGGGAGACGCGAAAATGCCCAGCGGGTCGCTCTGTGCGAGCCCCACCCTGGCGCTTCCGTAGTCTATTCCGATGATTCTGTCCACAGACCGCAAATTTAGCAATATTTATGGGGAAAAACAATCTCAACAAGGTGTACCGCCTGAGCATCGTGGAGGATGAAACTCACCGCCGCGTACGCACTTTCCGTTTCACCCGTCTGGGCTTCGCACTTACCGCATTCACCACCCTGGTGGTCATAGTCGGCAGCCTTTATGCGCTCATAGCGCTTACGCCCCTCCGCACCACCATTCCCGGATATCCCGACGCCCACTTCCGCCGCGAGGCTGTGGCCAACGCCATCAAGATAGATTCCCTGGAGAGTGCGATAACCCGCTGGAAACTATACTCCGAAAACCTTTCCCGCGTGCTTGCCGGAGATACCACAATCAACCTCGACAGCCTTCTGCAGGTCCGTGAAACCCCTGACAGCCTTAGCCGATGAAGAAGCGCCGCATAGCCATCCTAGGGTCCACAGGTTCCATTGGGACCCAGACCCTTGACGTAGTCCGCCGTCACCGCGACATGTTCGAAGTGGAAATGATTTCCGCCGGCAGCAATGCCGAACTGCTTGCCGCCCAGGCACGCGAGTTCGACGTTAACAACGTGGTAATATGCAATGAGGCCCGTTACGAGGGGCTCTGCAAGGCTCTTGAGGACACCGACAGCAAGGTGTGGACCGGCGCCGACAGCCTCTGCTCGCTGGTCCGCGGCGACGGGGTGGACATAGTTGTCGGCGCGATGGTAGGCTTCAGCGGCCTGCGTCCCACTCTCGCCGCCCTCGAGGCCGGCAAGATAGTCGCCCTTGCCAACAAGGAGACTCTCGTCGCCGCCGGCGCAGTCGTAACCAGTACCATGCGCGAGCACGGCGCCGTGATCCTTCCCGTCGATTCGGAGCATTCCGCCATCTTCCAGTGCCTGCTCGGCGCCCAGGGCAATACCGTGGAGAAAATACATCTCACGGCCTCCGGCGGGCCTTTCCGCACCTGGGACCGTACGCGCATAGCGGGAGCGACGGCCGCAGACGCACTCAGGCATCCCAACTGGAACATGGGGGCGAAGGTTACCATAGATTCGGCAACCATGATGAACAAAGGCTTCGAGCTCATCGAGGCCTGCTGGCTCTTCGACGTAGCCCCGCGCGACGTGAATATAGTCGTCCACCCGGAGTCAATCATACATTCCATGGTGGAATTTGCCGACGGAGCCGTGATTGCGCAGCTTGGATGGCCCGACATGCGCGAGCCCATTGGCCTTGCCCTTTCATTCCCCGCGCGCATCGAGGTGGGCAACCGCCGGCTCGACTTCGCCAGCCTCGGCTCGCTCCATTTCGAGGCTCCCGACCTCGACCGTTTCCCCAACCTGCGTCTCGCCATGGAGGCCATGGAGCGCGGCGGGAATGCACCCTGCGCCCTCAATGCCGCCAACGAGGTGGCCGTGGCCGCCTACCTCAAGGGTCAGATAGGATTCTACGACATTTCCGCAATCAACGCCAAGTGTCTTGCTGGCGTGGATTTTGTTGCGAACCCTACGCTCGAAGATATTTTCGAGACCAACACCCAAGTCGCACAACTGGCAAATGGTTGTATTAGTTAAGGCTCTTCAGGTTATTCTCGCCCTGTCCCTGCTCATTATCATCCATGAGCTTGGCCATTTCATGTGGGCCCGCATCTTCGGGATACGGGTCGACAAGTTCTATCTTTTCTTCGACGTAGCCGGCAAGGCCATCGCCAAATGGCACTGGGGAGAAACCGAATTCGGCATAGGCTGGATCCCCTTCGGCGGCTATTGCAAGATTGCCGGCATGATAGACGAATCCATGGACCTGGAGCAGATGAAGAAGGCCCCTCAGCCATGGGAATTCCGCAGCAAGCCGGCTTGGCAGCGCCTTTTCGTGATGGCAGGCGGCGTGCTCAACAACTTCATCTTCGCGCTTGTCGTATACTGCATAATAGCCGGGGTGTGGGGCGAGGCTTATATCAGCAACGAAGATGCTCGCATAGCGCCTAATGGACTTGCCGAGGAGATGGGCTTCCGGCTCGGCGACCATATAATCAGTTTCGACGACTACGAGCCCCGCGACTTCGGCATGCTCCAGGCGGACCTGGCGCGCCGCAACGTCCGTACCGCCACCTTGCTTCGCGGGACCGACACCCTGACGCTCTACATAGATCAGGCATATATCGGAGACGTGCTCAACAGCCCCATGATGTTCGACCTGGCACTGCCTTTCGTGGTAGATTCCGTGAGGTTCGACAGTCCCAACGCTTCGGCGGGCATACGGTATGGCGACCGCATCACTGCATTTGACGGCCGCGGCGTGGGATATGTGCAGGACGCGCGCGAGGTGCTTTCCACCCTCAAGTCCCGCACGGTCGCAGCCACGCTGATTCGCGGAGCCGATACCCTCAGTCTGCCTGTCATGGTCGATTCCCTCGGGCAAATCGGGGTTTATCTTCACGGTCCGAAGGTGGAACGCCTGCAGTATTCCTTCTTTGAGGCCATCCCGGCCGGATTCAAGCTGACTGGCGAGACGCTCAGCGGCTACCTCAAGGACCTCAGCCTGCTGGCGAGGCCTTCCACCGGGGCCTACAAGTCGGTGGGCAGCTTCATCGCTATAGGTCAGGTTTTCCCCTCCGTATGGGACTGGTACCGGTTCCTCAGCATCCTCGCCCTGCTTTCCGTGATGCTGGGTGTCATGAACCTGCTTCCGATTCCGGCGCTTGACGGCGGTCACATCGTGATTACCCTTTACGAAATGATTACGCGGCGCAAGCCCGGGGAGAGATTCCTCGCCGTGGTGCAGATGATAGGCATGGTGCTGCTTCTCGGCCTCATGGTGCTCGCCTTCGGCAACGACATTGCAAGACTCATTCACTGATTTCGAAACAGTTTGTATATGAAAAGAATTATTTGCTTCCTTGCCGTCCTGGCCTTGTTTGCCGGATGCAAGAATACCAAGGCCCTGCTGCCCAATGTGAGCGGCAAGGCC
This sequence comes from uncultured Bacteroidales bacterium, assembly GCA_946614205.1. The sequence goes on from CAMOGR010000094.1 coordinate 3,897, forward strand.
GGTGAGATAATAGTGGTCATAGAGAAGGAAGACTGGGAAGGCACCCTGGGGAACGACGTGCGCGAGCTGCTTGCAAGCGACTGCCCCTGGCTTGCCCAGAAAGAGCCTCTTTATTCTCTTGTCAACGTGCCGCCGGGAGGTTTCGGCGACCTGTTCAAGATTCACCGCAATATCGTATTCTTTTCCATAGGCTCCCATGTGGACAGCACGGGAGTGCTTTACAGGCGCGACGTATGGGCCGCCCCGCAGTGTCTGGTGCAGGTGAACGCCCGCAGCAGTGAAGAGGCTTCGCGTGCGCTGGCCACGGACGGCAAGAAAATCGTGGGATTCATCGAGCAGGCCGAGCGCGACCGCGTAATCGGCAACTGCATACGCTACGAAGAGCGCAGCATTACCGAGAAAGTGGGAGAGGTGTTCGGGGGCTCGCCGCATTTCCCCATGGGCTACAAGCTCAAGAAGCTCACGCCCGACTTCGGCTGGATTGCGGATGAGAAGCAGTATACTATTCAGGGCATCCTTATATACAGGTATCCTGCCACCGGAGCCTCCGACGAACTGTCAGTGGACAACATAATCGCCAAGCGTAACGAAATCCTGCAGCTCAACGTGCCCGGCATGTTCGAGAATACCTGGATGACTACCGGCGACTACATGCCTCCGCAGCTGGAGTTCTTCCGCTACCGCGGACGCGATTTCGCTCAGGTACGCGGCCTCTGGGAGGTGAAGAACGATTACATGGGCGGGCCTTTCGTCTCCCATTCGTTCTATTCTCCCGACGGCGAGTATGTAATTGTTGCAGAGGCGTTTGTGTACGCCCCTAAGTACGACAAGAGGCAGTACCTGCGCCAGGTGGAGTCTATTCTGTTCTCCTGGGAGTGGAACGCTGAGTAGGGCTTGCGGAGCCTTTCGGCAGTGCCGACAGTGCAGGCGCAAGGCGTTTCTCTGCGGGGATAACCATCGCCGGCTCGGGGCCGCGGCCGCGGTGCATGTTGTGTCCGGGGGCCTTCAGGGCTATTCCGAGTTTTTCGAAGACTATAAGACCGTCGCTGATGAAGTCGATGGCCGGAGCCTCGCCGAGCGTCCTCAGGAAGCTGCCGTCCTCCTCATACATGTCGATGAGCACCTTGAGGTGGCGGCCGGTCCCGTATACGTCGTCAATCATGCAGCCGCTGCCTGCTATTTCCAGGTCGAGGCATACCGTGCGTGCGTTGTTGGGGCCCCAGTAGATTACTTCTTCGCCTTCCATGCTGAAAGAAGGGGAGTCGAAGCGGTCGCTGAAGTTGCATATCAGCCCATCGGACAGTTCCACTGTGTATTCTTCCCCTCTCTTGTCGACCCTGCAGTTGACTACCTCGCCGATGTGCCATGCGTTCTGGAAGACGGGTGCGCGCATCGCATCGCGTATGAGTCTGGCCTCCTCGCGCCCTGAAGGAGCGGGGTGGGGCAGATACGATGTGACGCCGACGTTCTCTCCTTCTATTATCTCAAGTTCCCGTTTGATCCGGTTGCCAGTGTCCTGGAGGCGCTTGAGGTCGTAAGAGCCGAGGCACAGTCCGGAAATGACGTCGCTGCAGTCTATCGTGCCGTATTCGGAAAGGTCGACTGTTGCGGGACCTCTGTGGCGGGCGGGGTAGTTGGGGTCGTCGAAGATTAACCATTTTTCAGCGCCTTCCGCATTGTATACCCAGCCTCCGGGGAACTGCGCCTCCAGCCATCCCCAGTCGGAGGCGATGCCGACGTAAGTGCCGTCGGCCTCGTACATGATGGCGCGGAGGGTGTAGAGCTTGCCGTTGTACGGATGCTCCATGCAGCCGGGTATATCGGTCTTGGCCGCTTCGGGCTCAAGCCGTATGAACCTTCTGTAACCCCAGTCGAGCTGCAGGGGGCGCAGCTGTGCGCTGCGGCCGGCGGTGGTGCGCACGATGTCGGCGGCCCATGTGTTGTTGGAATGGAGCCTCCGGCCTACGCATCCCACATGCCATGCCGCGGCGCGTACATCGTCGCCGAACGTGTCGTAGGGCTTGACCGCCCCCGGGCTCCGCAGTTCCTCGGTGAGGTTGAGCCGGGAGTCGTAAGTGCGTATGGAGAAATCGGTGGTGAGGGCCTCCCGCTGGCCGGGGCCGTCGCTTATTGCGAGGTTCTCGAAGGGTAGCAGGACCTCTCCCTCGCGGCTGATCAGGCCGGTAAGGCCGGTGAGTGCGGATTCCGCGGTGCCAGTTCCTCCACGGAAGGTGGGAGAGTGGCTGAACTGCGGGGCGAAGATTTCTTCCCCGGCAAGGTCGTAGACACCCCAGAGCTGCTGCCCGGTTTCGCCTTCCCTGCGGGCGAAAATGAGCTCTTCGCTGCGGGAAACCGTGAGAGAGGAGCATTCGGGGGGAATGACGATACTGCCGTTCCTGTCGGCAAGGCCGTAGAATTTGTCGCGCCCGTTCTTTACCGTGAGCTCGCACAGGCCGAGTTTGTCGAATTTGCCAATCTTGTTGTATTCCGGCCTGAGCACCCAGCCGCCGGTGGCGTTGATGAGACCTTCCAGGCCTTGGACTTCGACTATGGCGTAGCCGTCGATGAAGCGTCTGGCCTTGTCGAACGACGGCTCAATCACCCAGTTCTTGCTCTTGTCCTGGTAACCGAACTTCTTTGTGGCCTTGTCTTTGGCGGGCTTGATGTCCTGGGTCTGGGCTGCAAGCGCGAGCAACAGCGCTGCGGCGAGAGTGAGGGTTCTGCGGATATTCATGCCGCTAAGATATAAAAAAAAGACCGGCTCCCAAAGGGCCGGCCTAGTATTTTTACTGCTCCTCGAGGAGACGCAGGTGCTGTACGTAGATTGCTTTCTGCTTTGCAATACGCTTCTTCACGGAAGGCTTCTCAAAGTTCTTGCGGGAGCGCATCTCGCGGACTGCTCCTGTCTTCTCGAACTTGCGCTTGAATTTCTTAAGGGCGCGCTCGATATTTTCGCCTTCTTTAACCTGTACGATGATCATTCCTTATATCACCCCCTTTTCTCGTTTTTTAGGACCGCAAAGATATAAAGATTTTTTGGTTTATGAAACATTCATGGATAAAATTCTTAATTTTGTGCCATGAAACGTTTGCTAATCTCCATTGCAGCCTGCCTGGTGGCACTTTTCCCGCTTGCTGCGCAGGAATCTTCCGAAGACAAAAAGATTGACCGTGACGGAATCGAACTCACGTCCGGCAGCAAGACCGAACTCAAACTCCATGTAGCTTTCCCCATGTATTTCGGCGAGACGGCCCTCCTCGGGGTGAATTACAAGGGCCCCTGGGCCGGCACGGAATACGGCAATTTCCTGGATACCAAGCTGTACCAGAATTTTGTATACAATCTTGAGATGGCCGGTCTGCACATGACTTCAAAGAAGAGTCCGCTCATCGTCAGCCTGGGTCTGCGCTGGTCTTTCATGGATTTCTCCCTTTCCGACACTTCTGTTACTTTTGACGGTTCGGAGAGCGCTTCGTCCGTTACTTACCTTCCGACTGCCATAACCGCCGCCGGCTACGACGGCAAGAAGTCCAAGATTCATGCATCTTATATCGGAGTGCCCCTTCGTCTTGCGGTGAAAATCGGCGACAAAGGCAAAGTATTCGCAGGAGTGGCAGGTGAGTATCTCGTAAAGGGATATGCCAAATACAGGGCTCCCAGGACGAGGACCACAACAGACACCCTGTTCTCCCCCTGGAGGGCATCCGTTGAGGGCGGCGTGTCTTACGCAGGCATCGGTATATGGGTGAGTTACGGTCTTACCCCTCTGTTTCCCTCGGAGTGCAGCGACGCGCGCACTCTGTCTTTCGGCCTTACGCTCGGCCTGTAGCCTTACCCGAGGATCGTCTTCTGCTGCACCTCGCCTCCAAGCAGGCGTACCCAGGTGGTGAACGCCGTTTCTGAGCACCTGAACGTGAACATGCGGCAGCCAGACAGTTTCGGCTCCCCGGCTCCGTTTGCCCCGAGGTGGTTGTAGACTGTGTCGCAGCCGCTGAACCGTCCGTAAATGTAGTACATGGGCCCGTATTTGAGTACGTAGTCGCAGTCGTGGTCGTGACCGGTGACTATGGCCTGCACGTCCTGCATCTCGCGCATCTGCGCCAGCAGACCGCTGTTAACCCTTGACGGACAGGGCGGTTCGCAGTTGTTGCCTATGAGCGTATGCCCCTCTGCTGCAAGACCTTCCGACACCTCGCACAGAGGGATGTGGAAGAACGCCAGCGCCGGGACCGGAATACCGCCGTGCTCTTTCCTTAGGCGGGAGCTCCAGTCGCGGTACCAGCCTATCTGGCTGTGACGGATGTAATCGTAGCAGTGAATCTCCTCCTCTCCCTTGAGAATCACCGCATCCATCGAATCGAACAGGAACAGCGCCCTGTCGGGTCCGTCCGGACCGCTCAGGGTCACGACGTCGTTGGAGCAGCCGTAGACTCCTTCCTTCGGGGGAAGGTTGATGCAGCAGGGCAGGGAACGTATGGCGGCAAAGACCTCTTCGCGGGTGCTGCCGAACTGCGAATCGTGGTTGCCGAGCGCTACGGCGAATGGTATGCCCCTCTCGGACATTGGCCTGAGTATCTCCAGGGCGGATTCTATGTCGGGGCGGCCGAACAGTATGTCGCCCGTGTGGATGACCAGGTCGGGCTTTTCGGCATCGAGAGCTTCGCATACGCATTCCATGGCGCGGCTCGACCTCGGGTCGCCGGCAATGTAGTGTGTATCTGTGAATTGAAGGACGCGGAAGCTGCCGTCAGGCCCGTAGTTGAAGTTACGTGCAACCTTCTGCCTTACGTCTTCAGGATTCTCCCTTCGGGAGGAGCAGGCGTCGAGAAGGGGCCCCATGGCGGCGGCAGCACCTGCGAGTGCGGCGCCTTTGAGGAAGGAACGTCGTTTCATATCTTGAGTTTTATGTGAGCGCGCTCGAGCAGCCAGGCCACGCCCACGCAGAGCACTCCGAGCAGAAAGCACTTGCCGACGCCCACCCAACCGCTCATCCATGCCGGAATCACGGGGTTGATGAACACCCAGAGGGCGAGGAAGAAATAGGGAATCATGTAAACGCTCAGGGTCGCTGTGCCGCAAGGCTGCAGGGGCTTGAACCACCCTGTGAGGGAGTGCTTCTCAAGTACCCTCAGCAGGGCGTAAACGGCTATCGATATGGTACTTGCGTACATCACCCAGGGAAGCGTACCAAGGCCCTTGGATATAATCCAGCCCTGATGTGAGGCAAGTCCGAAGAAAGCGAGCGTGGCTGCGGAGCCGCTCGCCGTGAGGAGTTTCGTGGAAGTTTTCTGAGAGGCGAGCCTCCGTTCCGCAAGTATTGTGAGCAAGCCTCCGAGCGCAAGGATTGTGGCATGGCAGCTGCCGAGGTTGAGGGAGCCTGCGAAGTCGGCGACAATATTGGGCCCGACCAGCTGCGAACCGTCGCGCATGGGGACTACGCTCAGGTTGACCAAGCACAGAATTCCCCATATTACTGCCAGCAGCCATTTGCGACTGCCGCACAGCAGATACGACATGGAGCAGAACAGGTACATCCAACCTATCTGTCCGAGTATTCCCCACCAGCGGGCCTGGAACAGGCTGCCGTCGTCGGGGTTGCGGTAGGTGAGTGCGAGGAAGGCAAGTATTGCGACGCCTGCAATCCTCAGAGGGCGCTTTGCTTTGGATTCCTTGGGGTAGAGGTTCCATACCAGGAAGAAACCGGCGAGCATCAGCAGCCAGTAAACGCCTTTGCCATAGCCTATTGTGGAGGAGACTCCGTACTCTGAATTGACTATGAAGACGCCCATCAGCAGGAGCGCCAGAGTGCGGCTCAGGATATGCCTGACGGTGTCCAGAACCGGATATCCCTTGGCTTCCCTGCGGTCCAGAGCGTATGGGATCGACATTCCCATCGCGAAGAGGAACATCGGGTATATGACGTCCGAAAGGCCCATCCCGTCTTCCATGGTTGCGAAATGCTCGAGCCAGTGGGGTACGTCGGGGATTTTCCAGAAGTCGTTTACGATGATCATCAGGAACATCGTGAGACCACGGAACATGTCTATGGCGAGGTTTCTTTGAGAGTTCATAACCCAAAGATAGGAAAAAATGCCTTAACCTGAAAGCTTTTTATGACCTACTGGCTTACTTCACTGCTGCCAACGGGACAATTTGCGGCACGTTGGCGGCAAATAACGCCGGAAATGCTGCTGACAGGACATTTTCCGGCACGTTGGCAGCAGGCGGCACCCGCCAGTGTTTGTTTTTCCGGGCGGAGGTGGTATATTTGTAGTATATGACAAAAAGAATCCTGTTATCCATAGCGATGATGGTCCTGGCCGGATGTGCCCGGGACTACGATGTAGTGATAATCGGCGGGGGAACCGGCGGTACTGCCGCTGGTATAGAAGCCGCCCGCCTGGGAGCGAAGACTCTCGTCGTGGAAGAATCCCCGTGGCTCGGGGGAATGCTTACCGG
>CAMOGR010000095.1 GCA_946614205.1 uncultured Bacteroidales bacterium
ATTCTCGGCATCTTCCACCGCCCCGGCCCGCCAGAACGGCAACATCGTCTACAAATTCATCGCACAATAAGGCCGGCTTCGGGCAAGGTGCCAATAAACCGCCGGGACCTTGCCCGGCAAGGTGCCTTAGAACTGTGTCAGTGCCGTATCGACGGGCAAGGTCACGAACCCAAAAACACACCTTGCCCGCTACAGAGCGGCCATCGCTGCCTTGTACACTTCGTCGGTGGCAAGCCAGATATGGTAGAAGGCTTTGTCGCCAAGCTTTGAATAGCGGCCTACGAGAGCCTGGACCTGCGCCATCATGTAGGGCTTTTCGACTTTCCATTCGTCGGCCGTCGGCTCCAGGGAGTCGTGTGCCTTGGCATAGGACAGGAAGGCCTTTTCGAGCCCGCAGGTCGAGAAGTAGCGCATCAGGGCGTCGTAATCGTCGATGACCTGCAGTTCTTTCTTGTGCGAATCGAACCAGGCGGAAGAGAAGCGAACCGGAGTGGCCCTGCGGTTGCAACCCATATAGAAGGGGCCGACCTTGGTGGTATCGATGGGAACGAAGACGTCGGGAACGATTCCGCCGCTGTCGACCTTCATGCTGTCGGCAGCAAGCATCTCGCCGTTCTCGTAACGCTTGTAGAAATCTTCGTCATAGATATCGTAGGCCTTCTGGATGCAGCGGCCTGAAGGCGTGTAGAAGCGGGCTACGGTAATGCGTATGCCGGAGCCGTCACGGAAATCGACCGGCTCCTGCACAAGGCCCTTGCCGAAAGTGCGGCGGCCTACCAGGGTGGCCCGTCCGTTGTCCTGCATCGCTCCGGCGAATATTTCGCTCGAGGAGGCCGTGCCTTCGGAAACCAGCAGCGTGAGACCTATGTCCTGAAGTGAGCCGCGCCCGTCGGAGAAGCAGTCTTCCCTGGGATAGTTGCGGCCTTCCATATACACTATGAGCTTTTTCTTGGGAAGGAAAAGGTTGCTCAGGTGCAGGGCCTGGTCCAGATAACCGCCGCCGTTTTCGCGAAGGTCGACTATCAGGTGGCGCATCCCCGCCTCCTTGAGGTCGTGGGCCGCAAAGGAGAACTCTTCGGCAGTTGTGCGGGAGAATTTGCTCAGACGCAGGAATCCCACCGTATCGCTCACCATGAAGGCGGCATCCACGGAGTGGGTGGGAATCCGTCCGCGGACAATCTCGAACGGAATCTGCTCCCCGTCACGGGAAACGGTAACACCGACCTTTGTGCCGGTAGGGCCCTTCATGCGACGTACCATGCTGTCCTGGGGGAAGCTGACGCCGGCAATAGGGGTATCGTCTACCTTGAGCAGACGGTCGCCTGCCTGCATGCCGACCCGTTCGGCCGGACCGCCGGGTATCACTTCGATGACGATGGCGGTATCGTTGGGCACGTTGAACTGTATGCCGATGCCCGAGAAGTTGCCGGAAAGTTCCTCCTCCGAAGCCTCGAGCTTCTGAGGAGGCATATATACCGAATGGGGGTCCAGGGCCGACAGGGCCGCACTCACTGCGGCGTCGGTAACCTTTTCGTGGTCAACGGTATCGACGTACATCTCGTCGATTTTCTGCATTATGACGCTCAGTTTGAGCCAGTCTTCGTATTTGGAGGCCAGCAGGCGGTTCTTTTCGGTCACGCGCATCGCCGGAATGGCGACGGCAGCCCCGAGCAGCACGCCTGCAAGCACAAGGAGGATTGCAGTGCTTTTCTTCATCAGTCTACCTTCTCAACTTCTATTCCTGCGCGCCGGAGCAGGTCGATACCGTCCGTCAGACGGTATTCATCTTTGTATACCACCCTCCGTATTCCGCTCTGTATTATGAGTTTGGAACATTCGATACAGGGTGCGGCAGTGACGTACAGAGTGGCGCCGGCGCTGTTGTTGCCCGACTTGGCGACCTTGGATATGGCGTTGGCCTCGGCATGGAGGACATACGGCTTCGTGACTCCGTTCTCCTCGCAGATGTTCTCGAAGCCGGATGGTGTGCCGTTGTAGCCGTCGGAAATAATCATGTTGTCCTTGACAAGCAGGGCTCCGACCTTACGGCGCTTGCAGTAAGAGTTCTGAGCCCATATTTCAGCCATCTCAAGGTAGCGGGCGTCGAATTTCGTCATCTCTGGTACAGGTAACGTTTGATGCTGCGCTTGGGAGTACGCTCGAAGTCCTCGGGGAGGAATTCCATCTTGCGTATCTGGGCGTAGCCGGGTATCACTTTGTTGATTTCGGGCAGGGTGTCGAGTATTTTCTGGCGCACGGCCTCTTCGTCAAGACCGTCCTTAATGGCCTGCTGGAAATCGGGATATATGAGTGCGGTAAGTCCGCCGTTGTCTTCTATAACGAGCGACTCGACCACGTAATTCACATTGTTGATTACGGCCTCCAGCTCCTCAGGGTAGATATTCTGCCCGGAAGGACCGAGTATCATGCACTTGGAACGGCCCCTCAGGTACAGGTAGCCGTCGGTGTCCATGACTCCCATGTCGCCGGTCTTGAACCAGTCGTCGTTGGTGAAGGCAGCCTTGGTGGCCTGGCGGTTGTTGTAGTAGCCCAGGAACACGTTGTCTCCCTTGACCTGCACCTCGCCGGGAATCTTGAGGGGATTGGGAGAATCGATACGTATCTGGCAGCCAGGAATGGCATATCCGCAGGAACCTTTCTTGGTGCGGTTCCAGTGGGCATAGGTGATGATGGGGCCGCATTCCGTCATGCCGTAACCCACGGTAAACGGGAACTTTACGCGGCGCAGGAACTGCTCGACTTCAGGGTTGAACGCAGCTCCGCCGAGGATGACTTCCTCGAAATTGCCGCCGAAAGCCTTGACCATGCCCTCGCGAATCTTGCCGAGCACAATCTGGTCCACGATGGGGATGTGAAGCAGGGGCTTGTTCTTGTCGGCGATGGGCTTGATCTGCGACTTGTACACCTTCTCTATGATGAGGGGCACAGCGATAATCACGTCGGGATGAATCTCCTGGAACGCCTTCATGATGACCTTGGGGCTCGGAACGCGGGTAAGGAAATGCACGTGGGCGCCTATCGTCATCTCGAACAGGAACTCGAACATCATGCCGTACATGTGCGCGGACGGCAGAAGGGCCACCATGTTGGACTCGCAGTTCATCTGGGGCTCTGCAGTCTCGCCGGCAAGACGGATGTTGCACCACAGGGAACGGTACGGCAGCATGACTCCCTTCGAGAATCCGGATGTTCCGGAGGTGTAGTTGATAAGA
>CAMOGR010000096.1 GCA_946614205.1 uncultured Bacteroidales bacterium
GTCGTCGGCAAAGCAGTCGAGCCCCGAAACGGAGTGTACGAGCCTTGCCTTCAGGATGGAATTCTCTTTGAGGGTGCTTCCTGTCTCTTCCGCCTCGGCGGTGATTCCGAGCTGTGCGGTGGAAACTACATCCACCACTCCGTCGAGTATTTCCCGGGCCTCGCGCAGTTTTCCGCGGTTGCCGGTTGCAAACAGCAGTTTCATATCGGATGCAAAGATAAGAGTTTTTGTTATCTTTGCGGGATGATTGACCCGAAACTGATTTCTTCACAGGTCGAAAAGATTTTCGACGACTTGCAGTTCAGCGCTGAGCCCGCCGGGCTGTACGACCCGCTCAGATACATGATAAGCATAGGCGGCAAGCGCCTTCGTCCCTCCCTGTGCCTTACGGCTTACTCCCTTTTCCGGGACTCCCTTGAGCCCGGGGTATGCGAGTGCGCAGCGGCCCTGGAGGTCTTCCATACCTTCACCCTCATCCACGACGACATCATGGACCGCTCACCCCTGCGGCGCGGCGTACCTACCGTCTGGAAGAAGTGGGACGAGGATACCGCCATACTGAGCGGCGACGTGATGGTCATAGACGCATTCCGCCGCATGTGCAAGGCTCCGTCCGGCAGCAGGGAAGCTATCCTGGACGTCTTCGTACAGACTGCCGCACAGGTGTGCGAGGGCCAGCAGCTGGACATGGAATTCGAGTCCCGCGAAAGTGTCGCCATGGACGAATACGTCAGAATGATAGGCCTCAAGACCGCCGTCCTTCTTGCCTGCAGCGCCAAGATAGGGGCGCTTGCTGCAGGGGCGCCGCAGCCTGCGTGCGAGGCCGTTTACAATTACGGCTACCAGCTGGGCCTCGCTTTCCAGATTGCGGACGATTACCTCGACGCCTACGGCGACCAGAAAGTCTTCGGCAAGCCTATCGGCGGAGACATAATCAACGGCAAGAAGAGCTGGCTGACCGTGCGGGCCCTTGAGAAAACTTCCGACCGTCAGGGGTTCATGGACGTGTTCTGCAGCCAGGAACTGTCTGATGCCGAGAAGATTTCCGCAGTGAAGTCGCTTTACGACACCCTTGGCGTCCCGGGCGATGCAAGGGAGGAGATAAGGCGCCTTTCCGGCTGCGCCATGAGTGCGGTTGATTCTCTGGCCTGCGACATCGCCCCGCTGAAGGATTTTGCCGAAAAGCTCATAGGAAGGGCAAAATAGATGGAAGCGACGGTAGTAAAGAACGCCGGCAGCCATTTCATGCTGAGCCGCCTGCCCGAGTGGGACCCGTTCCCCGCGGTGCTGAGGGGCAAGGTGCGGCTGGAGCGCAGCGTAGCCACCAATCCGGTCGCCGTCGGCGACAGGGTGGAATACCGTCTGGAAGAAACCCGTGCAGACGGCCCCGCCGCCGTAATCACTTCCGTGCTTCCACGCAGCAACTATATCATCCGCCGCAGCACCAATCTGTCGCGCCAGTCCCATGTGATTGCCGCCAACGTCGACAGGGCAGTGCTGGTCGTCACCCTGTATTTCCCTGAAATCAAGCTGCCTTTCCTGGACCGGCTGCTCGTGACCTGCGAAGTCTACGGAGTCAGGCCGGTGATAGTGCTCAACAAAGTGGACCTGTACCGGGAGTTCGCCCGGGAGCAGATTGAAGCGTTCTGCGGCATCTACCGCGGAGCCGGATATACCGTGCTCGAATGTTCCGCGCTAACGGGCGAGGGAATCGGTTCCCTCCGTGAGCTGTGCTCCGAAGGCACCAGCCTGCTGAGCGGCGAGTCCGGAGTGGGCAAGTCCTCCGTAATCAGGGCGCTCGACCCTTCGCTGGAACCGAAAGTCGGCGACATAAGCATAGCCCACCTGCAGGGCAGGCACACCACCTCCCTTTACGAAATGTACCCCCTGCAAGGCGGCGGATTCATAATCGACACCCCGGGTCTTAGAGGCTTCGGACTCGTGGACCTGGAAAAGGAGGAAATATCCAAATACTTCCCCGAGATGCTGCGGGTTGCCGACGGCTGCCGCTTCATCCCCTGTACTCACACCCACGAGCCCGGCTGTGCCGTAAAGCAGGCGCTCGAAGAAGGCACCGTCAGCCCGGAAAGGTACAATTCCTACCTCGGTATGTTGGAGGAAGACAAGAAGTTCCGTTAAAAACGCTATATTTGCACCCGGACTTATGGAAAGGAGACGACGCATATTTTCCGCCTTGCTGCTGGCAGTGTTCCTGCCGGCCTTCCTCGCGTCCGTTCTCCATACGCACCCGCAGGCTTCCGTGCAGCAGCCCGAATGCTTCCGGTGCGTCCATCATCTGCCTCATACAGGGCACCTCAGCGCAGCGGACGGAAGTCTGTCCAGCTGCGTCCAGTGCCATTTTCTCGGGCTTCCTTTCATAGCCTGCATCGCGGCGGTGTTCCTGCTGCCCGCAGAGGTCCGGTCGGCCTTCCGTGCCGTCTCCCGGGAGGCCCGCATATCCTTACATCTCCGTCTCAACCATTCCCGCGCTCCTCCTGTTTTCTCTGCAGTACAGTAATATTCAAGAGAAAATTTAAACAGGAAAGTATGATTGCAACCCTCCTGGCTGCGGTCATGCTGCTGCAGGTACAGGATACCACCGAGGTCCTCGGCCCGGCCGCCATATACGGCGAGTCGAAACGCCGGGAACTCATGCACCTTACCGTCGGCAGCGTGGAAGTCGGCCGGAATTACATAGAGAACAATTTCTCCGGAACCCTAATGCAGAGCCTGAGCGCCATCCCCGGCGTGCAGGCGCGGTCCATAGGCTCCGGGCAGTCCAAGCCCGCCATCCGCGGACTGGGGTTCAACCGCATTGCAGTGGCCGTGGACGGCATCAAGCACGAAGGCCAGCAGTGGGGTGACGACCATGGCCTCGAGATAGACCAGTTCGCCGTAGACCGCATAGAGGTCATAAAGGGCCCCGGGGCGCTGATGTACGGTTCCGACGCCATAGGCGGCGTGTTGGGAGTGTATACGAACTATCTGCCGCTTGAAGCCTTCGAAGGCAGGGTCAACCTCTTCGGACGAAGCAACAACCTGTCCGCAGGCATCTCCACCCGTCTTCAGGGACGAAGCGGCCATTTCTTCTGGCGGCTGCATCTTACCGGGACGGATTATGCCGACTACAAAGTACCCGCGGACGAGATTGAGTATTACTCCTACCGGATCCCGCTGCTGAACGGAACGCTCCGTAATACGGCCGGTCGCGAGGCCGATGCCTCCCTTACGCTGGGCTACGTCGGCGAGCGCTTCCGCAACGATTTCAAGGTCTCCGACACCTGGGGCAAGAGCGGATTCTTCGCCAACGCCCACGGGCTCGAGGTGCGCCTGTCCGACATCGACTACGATTCTTCCCGGCGGGACGTCGACCTGCCGAGTCAGAGCGTGAACCATCTTACCGTCCACAACCATTCCCACCTGCACGGTGACGGATTCACCGTCGACGGTGACGTGGCATGGCAATGGAATCACCGGCAGGAACGTTCGGAGCCGGTCTCCCACGGCTACATGGGCGTGCCTCCGGACGACCTGGAGAGGGATTTTAGCAAGCATACCCTTACCGGAAAACTCGGCACCAAGGTAGACCTGTCCCGCCGGAACCAGCTGCAGGTTGGGGCGGATGCCGAATTCCAGCACAACCGCAGGGGCGGCTGGGGCTTCATCATTCCCGACTTCGAGACTCTTTCCGGAGGCGTCTTCGCCATTGACCGGCATACCTTCTCGGAGGTGCTGAATGTAAATGCAGGAGTGCGTTACGACCATGTCCTCACCTCGATTCACGCCTACCGGGACTGGTACATGACGCCTGACGAAAGCGGAGTGCCCGTCTTCAAGGAACGCTCCGGGGAAGTGGCGCGCCGCTTCGACAGTTTCACCTGGTCTGCGGGAGTCGTATGGAGCCCGGGCCGGTGGGTGCTCAAGGCCAATGCCGGCAAGAGCTTCCGCGTCCCCATTCCCAAGGAACTCGGAGCGGACGGCGTGAACTATCACATCTTCCGTTACGAAAAAGGCTCGCCCGACCTGGAATCGGAACAGTCGTACCAGGTCGACCTGGGCGTCAACTGGGTGGGGGAGCGGCTTACGCTCCGGCTGGACCCTTTCTTCAACTGGTTCCCCAACTACATCTACCTCAATCCGGGTTCCGGTTACTACGAGGGGCTGCAGATGTACACCTACACGCAGGCGCAGGTGCTTCGTACCGGGTTCGAGGCTCAGGCCGTCTGGACCGTGACGGAGCACTGGGAACTGGAGGCGCAGGGCGAATATCTCTTCGCCCGCCAGATGTCCGGTGCCAAGAAGGGCTACACCCTGCCTTTCTGCCCTCCGTGGAAGGCGGATGTGAGTGCAAAATATGCTTTCCTCAGTGACGGTTTCGTGAAACTGGACGTCCGCATTGCCGGAGCCAGGAAGGAAATCGTCCCTCCCGAAAAACCGACCGACGGTTGGTATACCGTCAACCTCTCTGCCGGGAAGTCCTTCTCCTTCGGAGGCCTCCGGCTAAAAACCAGCCTGCAGGTGGAAAACCTCCTGAACAGGCGGTATTACGACCATACAAGCTATTACAGACTCATCGGAGTCCCCGAGCCCGGCATCAACGCCTCGCTCATGCTGGGACTCGAATTTTAGAATGCTGAATAATGAAAAAGATTATCTTGGCTCTCGCAGCGTCAGTTGCCATAATATCCCTCACTTTCTCCTGCGAAGGCGTTTCCGCCGACAAGGACATGACACCTCCCGAAATACTCCCCATCGGGGACTATGCGTCGCCCCTCAACTGCCAGGGCTTCGTCAGGGGCAGCGTGATGCAATTCGCATATCTATTCACGGACAACGTGGAACTCGGTTCGTTCAATATCGAGGTCCACAACAACTTCGACCATCATACGCACAGTACCGAGGCCGGCGAGTGCGAGTCTGACCACGACCATGATCATGGGCATGGGGAGAGCCCGGTGAATCCTTGGGTGTTCAACCGGGATTACACCATCCCGGCAGGCAGCACCAGCTATGAGGCACGGCTCGAAATCCCCATCCCCGAGGATGTGGATGAGGGTACCTATCATTTCATGATTCGCGTTACCGACACCTCGGGATGGCAGCAGCTGCGTTCCGTGGGAATACGGATTCTCGAGGAGGCGGAAGACTAATAGTTCCTGTGTTCCAGGGACATATATTCGTCGAACAGTCGCAGGCATTCTTCCCGGTCCACCTCTTCCAGGAGGCCGGGGAGCTTGTCGCGGCCGCCGAACAGCTTGTCGAACTTGTCGTCGCGGAAGCCGATGCGCTCGTTGTCGGCAATGGTGCAGCCGTAGTAAATCTTGTCTATATTGGCCCACAGGCATGCGCACAGGCACATGTGGCAGGGCTCGCCGGTGGTATACAGTTCGCAGCCGCTAAGGTCGTGGGTGCCAAGGCGCCGGCCGGCGTCACGTATGGCCGCCACTTCGCCGTGGCAGGTGGCGTCGTTGTCCCGCAGCACGCAGTTGTGGCCGCGGCCGACTATCTGTCCGTCCTTCACTATAACGGTGCCGAAGGGGCCGCCGTCTCCTTGTCTTATGCCCTCGCGCGCCTCGCGGATGGCAGTCTCCATAAACTTGTTCATGACGCAAAAATAATAAATTATTTTTCCATTTGGGCATGTGAGAATAAATAACTAAATTTGCGCCGCTTTAATAGAGATATAACAAAATCAAATATGTCCAACGGAAAATTTTCTGTAAAGTATTGTGTGCTTCTGCCGCTGGTGCTGATAGTCACAATCCTTCTCTGGGCCCTCCCTACGTCTGTTTTCGGTATCGCGGACCTCACCCCCGTGCAGCAGAGGATGATAGCCATCTTCGTCTTCGCCGCCCTCATGTGGATGTTCGAAATCATCCCCAACTGGACCACTTCACTGCTTGTAATCGTCGTCATGCTGCTTACGGTCTCCAACAAGGGACTCAAGTTCTTCTGCATGCCCGAGGCCGGCACTCTCGTTGATTACAAGAGCATTATGGCTTCTTTCGCCGACCCTGTGGTGATGCTGTTCCTCGGAGGTTTCGTACTTGCCATCATAGCTTCAAAATACGGCATGGACGCCGTTATAGCCAAGGGACTCCTCAGCATTTTCGGCAGCAAGCCCAAGATGGTCCTCCTCGGTTTCCTCATCATCATCTCCATCTTCTCGATGTTCATGAGCAATACCGCCACGGCCGCCATGATGCTTGCATTCCTCGCTCCCGTGCTCAAGACTCTTCCCGAGAATGAAACCGGAAAAATCGGCCTTGCCCTGTCGATACCCGTCGCGGCCAACCTCGGCGGCATCGGCACCCCCATCGGCACTCCTCCCAACGCAATAGCCATCGGCGCCCTCGAGAACGCCGGCTACCAGATAAGCTTCGCCACCTGGATGTCGAGGATGATTCCGTACGTGATCGTCATGATACTCATAGCCTGGTTGCTCCTCCAGCTGTTCTTCCCCTTCAAGTCCGAGAAAATCGAGCTCAAGATAGAGGCCAAGCAGCACAAGTGGGCCTGGAAGGACTATGTGGCATGGATTACCTTCTTCGTGACCATTCTCCTCTGGGTTACCGAGTCCCTTACCGGCATCAATTCCAACATCGTGGCGCTCATCCCTCTTGCCGTCTACACCTGCACCGGCGTGTTCGGCAAGGAAGACATCAAGGAAATCAACTGGAGCGTCCTCTGGCTCGTCGCCGGCGGCTTCGCGCTCGGAACCGGCCTCAACAAGACCGGCCTCGCAGCCACGCTCATCAACGCCATTCCGTTCAGCAGCATGAACGTGGTCCTGGTGCTCATCATCGCCGGCCTCGTGTGCTACTTCCTTTCCAACTTCATCAGCAACTCCGCCACTGCCGCCCTCCTCGTCCCTATCCTCGTCGTCGTGGGTACCGCAATGGCTGACCCTGCGGCTGCCAACAACGCCCAGTTCATGGCAATCGGCGGCATGGAGGCCATGATTCCGTTCATTGCAATGTGCGCTTCCATAGCCATGCTGTTCCCCATTTCCACGCCCCCGAACGCCATCGCTTCCTCCACCGGTCTGGTCCAGACCTCGCAGATGGCGAAGGTTGGCGCCATCATCGGCGTCGTAGGCTTCGTGCTGGGCTACTTCCTCCTTACCAAGATTTTCCCTTTCCCGATGTCTTAACATGAAGAAGTTCATGATTGCAGCCGCAGCGCTGCTTGCTATATCCACAGTCCTCTCCGCACAGGACCAGAAAGAGCCGCACTTCAAGTTATACGGCTTCGTGCGCAACTATTTCGCCTTCGACTCACGTGTCAGCACCGCCGGCACCGAGGACCTCTACTACTGGATGCCCAAGGATGTCAAGATGGTCGGCGGCACCGACGTCAACGAGGCCCCCTCCTTCCGCTTCGCAGCCCTCACGTCCCGTCTCGGTGTAGATATAAGCGGCTACGAGTTCAGCGGCTACAAGGTGGGCGGCAAGTTCGAGGCCGACTTCTACGCAGGTCTTACCGGCAGCACCGGTACGGCCCAGCTGCGCCTCCGCCAGGCTTTCATTACCGTAGGCAAGGGCTCCCGCAGCTGGAAACTCGGCCAGGCATGGCATCCCATGGCAGCCGACCTCCCAGACATTTTCTCGCTTGAGAGCGGCGCTCCCTTCGGCCCCTTCAGCCGCACCCCGCTGGTGCAGTTCGACTGGAAACTGACCGATGTCATGTCGCTCACTGCCGCCGCCATCTGGCAGATGCAGTACACCTCCACCGGCCCCGAGGGCGCCAGCGCCAATTACATCAAGTACGGCAGCACCCCCGAACTCTATGCCGGAATCAACTTCAAGAGCGGCAAGACGACCCTGCGGCTCGGCGGCGACGTCCTGAGCATCAAGCCCCGCCAGGTCAGCGCCACCGGCCTTGCTGCAGACCGTCTCACCACCTGGAGCGCATTCTTCTACGGTGCCACCTCCCTTGGCAAGCTCGACCTCAAGACCAAGCTTACCTATGCCAACGACGGCTCCCATTTCAACATGATAGGCGGATACGGCGTCACCGCAATCGACGAGACCACCGACAACTGGAGCTTCGCCGCCACGCGCGTCGCCTCCGGCTGGGCAACCCTCTCCTACAAGGGCCTCGGCCGCTGGGTTCCCTCCATCCTGCTGGGTTACTCCAAGCTCCTCGGTACGAGTGTCGACGTCCTGGGCGACAAGAACGCTTCCGGAGCCTGGATGTACCGCTGGGTCAAGAACAGTGCCGATACCGTAAACACCCTCTTCCGTGTGCAGCCCGAGTTCATCTACAACCTCGGCAAGCTCCAGTTCGGCCTCGAGTACATGCTCACCGGAGCCAATTACGGAACTCCCAATACCCGCATGCTCGCCACGGACAACCTGCACCTGGTCATGAACCACCGCGTACAGGCGCTCGTAAGACTCAATTTCTAGACCTCGGAAAATGACTCCTTTTCTCCGACAGGTCGCGAGACACTATCATAACGGAGCCGGTGATTTGAGCCGGCTCTGTTTCGTTTTTCCCAACCGCAGGGCGCTGCGTTTCTTCGAGAATTACCTCGGGGAGGAGATAGCCGCTTCGGGTTCCGGCCCCGCCGTCGCTCCCGGAATGTACACGATGAACGATTTCTTCTATCGTGCCACCGGCGAGCGTCCCTCCGGCCGCATCGACCTTCTGCTGGAGCTATACGGCTGCTACAAGGCGCTCAACCCGTCCGCCGAGCAGCTTGACGATTTCATATTCTGGGGCGACACCCTTCTGGGCGACTTCGACGACGTGGACAAGTATCTCGTCAATCCCGGGCACCTGTTCACCAACGTCTCCGACCTGAGGGAGATGCAGGACGACTATTCATACCTGACCGATACCCAGCGGGAGGCCATTCAGCGCTTCGTCCGCCATTTCCTCACCCCGGGTGCCGTGAAGGAGCGTTTCCTGGGTATATGGCGTATACTCCTGCCGCTTTACCGTTCGTTCCGGGAGACCCTGCGCTCCAAGGGGATGTCCTACGAAGGCATGGTGTACCGCGAGCTGGCGGAGAGCCTGGGCGAAGGGTCCGTGGCCGACCTGCTGCACTCGCGTTTCCCCTGGAGCGAACGATTTGTCTTCGTGGGCCTGAATGCGCTCAACGAGTGCGAAAAAACCCTGTTGCGCCGCATCCACAAGGCGGGCCTGTGCGAATTCTGCTGGGACTACCGGTCTGAACAGCTCCGCAACTCCGACAACAAGTCGTCCCTGTTCCTCAGGGACTTCACGCTCGAGTTCCCTTCGTCTTTCCAGACCGACCCGGAAGGCCTTCCGCAGACCGAGTTCAACGTACTGAGCGTGCCCGGAGGCATCAGCCAGGCCAAGCAGATTCCGGATATCCTCGAGCGCTGCACTCCCAATCCCGGCATAGACACCGCCATCATACTGCCCGACGAGCAGCTGCTGATTCCGGTGCTCAATTCTATTCCGGCCCATGTGGAAAAGCTCAACGTAACCATGGGCTATCCCATCAGCGGCAGCCAGATGTGGGCGCTGCTCGGCGACCTTGCCGGGCTGCAGCTGCACCTCCGGCGCAAGGACGGAGGCTGGATGTTCTACCACCGTCCGGTGTGGGCGGTACTCTCCAACCCTATCGTTCGCAGTCTCCTTCCGGAGGATGTGCGTTCGGCTCTCGACGCCATGAGAGGGGAGCGCCGCTATTACATTCCCTCGGACGCATTCCCGTCCAGTCCCGTGCTCGGGGCAATTTTCCGCCCCGTAGCCCTGGACAACAATCCCGACGCCGCCCGGACCGCCGCGCTCTGCGGGTGGCTGCAGGATATACTCGTAACCGTCGCACCCATGCTCAAGGCCCTTCCCGGCATGCAGCTGGAGCTCGACTTCGCCAAGGTATGCCACGAGACGCTCGCCATGCTGGGCCGCAGGGAACTTCCCCTCGCGCCGGCGTCATTCTTCCGCCTGCTCACCCAGACGCTTGCTCCGGCCACCGTCCCGTTCGAGGGTGAACCGCTTGAAGGACTGCAGATCATGGGTCCGCTGGAGCTTCGTGCCCTCGATTTCGACAACCTTGTGATTCTCAGCGCAAACGAAGGCATGTTCCCTCGCCGTTCGGTGAGTTCATCTTTCATTCCTCCCGAGTTGCGCAAGGGCTTCGGGCTTCCGACCTACGAGTATCAGGACGCCGTCTGGGCTTACTACTTCTACCGTTCAATCCAGCGCGCGTCGAAGGTGTGGATGGTGTTCGACTCCCGCACCGAGGGCCTAAGGGGAGGGGAACCCAGCCGCTACCTTGCCCAGCTCGAGATGCATTTCGGGGTGAAAGTCAACCACTATGAGGCCCATACGCCGCTGGGGCACGGCTCCGACAGCACGGAACCCGCAAAGACGCAGGCTCATCTGGATGCCCTGCGCTCGGGTTCGCTTTCCGTTTCCGCCGTGCGCTCGTACATAGCTTGCCCCGCCAGGTTTTTCTACTCCAAGGTCGAGGGTCTGAAGGCCGAGAACGAGGTCACGGAGTCGCTGGATTCCGGTACGCTCGGGCGTGTGCTCCACAGCACCATGGAGGCGCTCTATCCCGAGGGCACCGTGGCCGACGCTGCGTACATATCCGCCCTCCGCAAGGACAGCGGCCGTATCCGCAGCCTCGTCGAGGAATTCATCTGCAAGGAGCTCAACACCTTCGAGGTCAGCGGACGCAACATAATCTTCGCAGACGTCATCTGCAGTTACGTCGACGCCATTCTTTCCGCCGACCTCCGCACTCTGCCTTCCGGCGGTTCGCTTCGGATACTCGGAGTCGAGAAGCTGGGATACACTACGATAGGCTCCTTCCGTTTCAAGGGCTTTATCGACAGGCTCGACAGCACCGGAAACGGCAGCGTGAGGGTGGTGGACTACAAGACAGGCCGGGTGAATCCCGAAGACCTGCATTTTGACGAAGGCAGCGGCGACATTCCCGAAATTGGCCTGCAACTGTATGTATACAAGCTTATTGCGTCCTCGCTTCGAAGCGGCTCCGAAGTCACCGGGGCCATCTACCAGCCCGCTGTGCTGATGGGCGGCGGGGACGTTTTCTCCCTGTCTCTCGACGACGCCTACTGTTCCCGGATGCACGACTCCCTGGGAGCCGTACTCGAGGAAATCTCCGACCTGTCCGTTCCCTGGCGGCGCACGGACGATGAAGGCAAATGCAAGTATTGTGATTTCAGAGCCATCTGCGGACGATGATGAACATTATCAAAGCCAGCGCAGGGTCCGGAAAGACTTACCGGCTCTCGCACACCTACATAGACTACCTGCTCGGGTCCGACGACCCCAAGGCCTACAGGCATCTTCTCGCAGTGACCTTCACCAACAAGGCCACGGCGGAGATGAAGGCGCGGATTCTGAGCGACCTGCAGAAGGCATCGGCCACCGACAGCCGCGCC